>DASQTN010000185.1:0-2521 GCA_035641895.1 Chryseolinea sp.
GCTTATCCGAAGTTCAACTTCCGTGGGTGCAAACTATCGTGCTGCCTGCAGGGCTAAGTCCCTCGCCGACTTTATTAACAAATTGAAAATAGTTGAGGAAGAGACGGATGAATCGATCTATTTTTTGGAGTTAATTGAAGAACTAGATTCATCTCACAAAACAAATCTTACTCCACTACTTAAGGAACGCAATGAATTATTATCAATAATTGTAGCCTCTATTAATACATCAAAAAGAAGAAACTTCGCAGGCACTAAAATCTACAATCGTCAATCTAAAATCTAAAATCCACCTTGTTAACAAAAAGAATCATTCCCTGTCTCGATATCAAAGATGGCCGAACGGTCAAGGGTGTTAATTTCATCAACATTCGCGATGCTGGCGATCCTGTAGAATTGGGGTCTGCATATGCCAAACAAGGAGCCGATGAGTTGGTGTTTCTCGATATTTCTGCTACAAATGAGCAGCGGAAAACGTTCGCTCATCTTGTGAAGGATATTGCTCGTCACATCAATATTCCATTTACTGTAGGAGGCGGAATCAGCTCGGTCGCCGACGTTGCTCCGCTTTTGGAAGCAGGCGCCGACAAAGTAAGCATAAATTCCTCGGCCGTTCGGAATCCAGCGCTTATTGACGATTTATCGAGAGCTTTCGGGTCCCAATGCATCGTGTTGGCAATTGACGCACGCAAGGTTGATAATCAATGGATAGTCCATACGCATGGTGGAAAAAATCCCACTGAAAAAAAATTGTTCACGTGGGCCAAAGAGGGCCAGGAAAGAGGCGCAGGAGAAATCTTATTCACCAGTATGGACCATGATGGAACAAAAAATGGATTCGCCAATGACCCGTTGCTTAAACTCCACAATTTGTTAGAAATTCCTGTTATAGCCTCGGGCGGTGCAGGTACGATGGGTCATTTTATTGATACTTTTGTGCTCGGTAAATCAGACGCAGCATTGGCAGCCAGCATTTTTCACTTCGGGGAAATAAAAATTCCTGACTTGAAAACTTTTTTACAGGCAAACAATCTCAACGTTAGAATATAATTACAAATAGAATGTCAGCAATGAATATAAACTTCTCGAAATCGGATGGCCTCGTGCCGTGCATCGTCCAGGATGCGGAAACCAATCAGGTATTAATGCTTGGGTTCATGAATGACGAAGCATATCAGAAAACCGTTCGGGAAAAACGAGTTACATTTTTCAGCAGAACCAAGCAGCGCTTGTGGACAAAGGGAGAAACTTCCGGAAATTTTTTGGAGGTTTCAGAAATTCTGCTGGACTGTGATCAGGACACTTTGTTAATTAAGGCAAATCCCGTGGGGCCTGTATGTCATACTGGCGCTGACACCTGTTTCAATGAAAAAAATGATCGGTGGAGTTTAGGTTCGCTCGAAAAAGTGATAAAGGACAGAAAAGCTAATCCAGTAAAAGGGTCTTACACCACCAGCCTTTTTGAGGCCGGGATTAACAAGGTTGCCCAAAAAGTTGGCGAAGAAGCCATAGAGTTAGTAATCGAAGCAAAAGATAACAACCAAGAACTTTTTCTTAATGAGGCCGCCGACCTTCTTTACCACTACCTTGTTTTGCTAACCGAAAAAGGATCTTCACTTAACGATGTCGCGGAAATTTTGAAGAAGCGACACAAGTAAATCAAGAGTGATGATCATCCACTAATTGGGCTAAAGCCCGCTTTAATGCCGCCAATTACCGGGGCCTTAAGGCCCCGGTAATTGCTCCTGCCACTTATGGACTTCAGTCCAGTCCTCATTACACCAGTGTGTTCCAAAGAATCTCGACCGGATGAAGGGACTTTCTTCCTGTACCGTCCTTGATCTGATGGCGACAACTGGTGCCCGCAGCAGCAATTATCACATTTTCAGGTTGCTTTCTTACCGTTGGAAATAATACCAGCTCGCCTATTTGCATCGACAACTCGAAATGTTCTTTTTCATAGCCAAACGAGCCAGCCATGCCGCAACATCCGGAAGGAATTAAATGAACTTCATTATTTCCGAGTCTTGTCAATATCTTTTTCACTGGTACTAATGAAGAGAGTGCTTTTTGCTGACAATGCCCGTGAAGTTTAATCAGGGCCTTGTTATCTCGAAATAATTTTACATCAATTTTTCCTGCATCCAGTTCCCTTGCCAAAAACTCCTCTATCATAAAAGTATTCGATGCAATACTTTTTGCGTCGGATTTTTCTTCGCCTCGTAGTAAGTCTGGATATTCGTCCCTGAACGTTAATATAGCCGAAGGCTCAACGCCCACTAATGGGGTGTCTTTGGTAATGAGATTTTTAAACAGCGTGACATTCGCTTTTGCGAGCTTACGCGCTTCCTCAAGCAACCCTTTGGACAGGAAACTTCTCCCTGATTCGGAGTGTCGAACATACTTTACACTATAACCTAATTTGTCCAACAGCTTCACCGTGGTAATGCCAATTTCCGCCTCGTTGTAGTTTAAAAGTTCGTCGATAAAAATATAAACCGATCTTTGAGGATCATTTGCT
>DASQTN010000186.1:0-2481 GCA_035641895.1 Chryseolinea sp.
TTTTTTATTTCTTCAGTTAAGAACTCAGCTCCTTTCAGCGTAGGAAAACCAAGAATTTTTTTTTCCGGTGAAAGACCCTCTATCAGCCCACTCAACGTTCCACCGGTGCCGACAGCACAACATAAATATTCGAAAGGAGTATTCAATTTAGCAGCGAATTCACGCACTCCTTTCACCGCTAACAAATTACTTCCACCTTCAGGTATGAGATAAAAGTTATCGAATTTGTCGACGATGGACTTAGTACTTTTTGACCTGTAGGCATCCCGTGATACGTAATGAAGCTCCATCCCCATTTTGCGGGCAAATGCCAGTGTTGAATTTAAGGGCAAAACTTCCTCTCCCCGGATGATCCCAATGCTTTTGAACCCAACCTCCGCTGCTGCCGCAGCGGTTGCAAAAATATGGTTGGAATAAGCACCTCCGTAGGTCAGTAACGTCTTCAAATTCTTTTCGGCAGCATCTATCAAATTATATTTAAGCTTCCACCATTTATTGCCTGATACCAGCTTATGGTTCAAATCTTCCCTCTTAACAAGAAGCCTTATGCCCGCCCTTTCGAAAACCACATCGTTTATCTCTTGAATGGGCGTTTCGTGGTATTGAAGCATTTCACAATATAGGTCGCAAAAAATACCAAAAAAATATTGTAAGGCCGCCTAATATTAACTAATATTGTTAGTAGTAAATTACTAAAATAATTAGTGTATGGATGAGGCGATTGACGACTATTTTAAAGGACGAGGCGCTCAAATAAAGACGGAGAACAAATTCCTGAAGGCGCAATATGTCACTGAACACGTAGAAGGCTTGGACGAGCCGCTGCTGACGGCCCCCACAACGCAAATATTTTATGAGAGCGCTAAAAAAATCGTAAACAAGGTCGACAGTCCGGATTTAAGCGGCATGTACTCCCTAAATCCCTATCAAGGTTGTGAGCATGGGTGCATTTACTGTTATGCCAGGAACACCCATGAGTATTGGGGTTTTAGCGCTGGATTAGATTTTGAAAGCAAGATCATAGTAAAGCAAAACGCGCCAGCGCTTTTAGAAAAATTCTTAATACATCCGGATTGGCATGCAACGCCAATAATGGTTTCGGGGAACACGGACTGTTACCAACCACTGGAACGGAAATTGGAAATTACGCGAAAACTGCTGATGATATTCGCTAAGTATAGGCACCCCGTTGGAATGATCTCCAAAAACAGTTTGGTAACACGGGATTTGGATATCCTAACTGACCTCGCGAAGGATAATCTGGTTCAAATTCACATTTCAATTACCACCTTAAATGAAGATCTTAGACGCGTAATGGAGCCTCGGACTGCCAGCGCAAAAAAACGTTTACTTACCGTGGAGACTTTAGCCAAGGCAGGCATACCAGTAGGCATTATGAATGCACCGATTATTCCGGGTTTAAACCATCATGAAATTCCCATGGTATTAAAGGCGGCATCCGATCATGGCGCAATGGGAGCTGGGATGACGATGGTGCGGCTTAATGGGTCAATAGGAAAAATTTTTGAAGATTGGTTAAGGAAAAATTTTCCGGACCGGTTTGAAAAAGTATGGCACCAGATCTCAGAAGTACACGGCGGCCATGTAAATGACTCAACGTTTGGCAGACGCATGACGGGCGAAGGGAATTATGCCGAAGCTGTTCACCAGCTTTTTCGTACGGCGAAGAAAAAATACTTTGCGGGAAAGTCAATGCCGCCGCTTGATCTCACAAAATTTAGAAAAGGTGGTAATCTAAATTTGTTTTAAGATCAATACAGGTTATTTCTTTGAAAAATGTTTGTAGAAAGTCACGATGGTTTCAATTCCCAAAAGAAAATTCTTGACTCCGAAATGTTCATTGGGTGAATGTATAGCATCGGTATCGAGACCAAAGCCCATGAGCACGGTGTCGAGTCCCAACTCTTTTTTAAATAGAGCGACGATTGGAATACTCCCACCATCGCGCATGGGGATGGGGGCTTTCCCGAATACTTCCAAAAAGGCATCGCTTGCAGCTTGATACGAGGACGAACTCGTCGAGGTAACGGCAGGTTCCCCACCATGCAACGGCGACACTTTGACTTTTACGAAGGGAGGTGCTATAGAGGTAAAATGTTTTGCAAATAACGCTGTGATTTCGGTGTTACTCTGATTAGGAACCAACCGCATCGAAATTTTTGCGTGGGCTTTTGATGGTAATACCGTCTTGGCACCTTCACCGGTATAGCCTCCCCAAATTCCATTTACATCTAATGTTGGTCTGATCCCTGTACGTTCAAACGTAGTATAATTTTTTTCACCTTTAATCTCATCAATACTGAGGTCCCGTTTGTATGCATCAAGGTCGAAAGGCGCTTTATTAATTTGTGCTCGCTCCGATGTTGTCAATTCTGCCACCTTATCGTAAAATCCAGGAATTGTTACCCGTCCATTGTCATCGTGCAAAGAAGCAATCATGCTGCACAATATATTAATGGG
>DASQTN010000187.1:0-3059 GCA_035641895.1 Chryseolinea sp.
GGGCTTTCAAAGTGACAGGCCGTAGGATATTTGCCACGCTTCACGAAAAAAGCCGAACAGCAAATTTAAAGCTCCCACCGATCGATCAGTCGGTGTTTTGCTTATTTGACAAGAAGGTCGTTTATGCGGTACCTAATAAATGGGGTGCACAAGGTTGGACAACGTTCGAATTGAAGCATGTACCGAAAGAACTGATGCTCGACGCCTTGGATACCGCCTATAAAGATGTAGGAACAAAACCGAAGCGCAAGTAGACTTAGGTTGCAATCGATGGCGCTACTGATCAAAATAGCATGCTTTTGTATTACAACATTTATATTTTGACTGGTGAAGGATTTTAAACTTTATGAATTACCTTCGGCCATAATTGTTCCTATCCATGCGCTACCATCTCAGTTGGTTGACTGAAAAGTTCGACAGAGGCGAGACAGAAACCCTGAACTATATTTTCTTTTGGGGCCACATCAACAAAGGTTCCCGATCCGTTGGTGAATTTGTTTTAAGTCAATGGTATCCTGCACCCTTCTCCGTAAGCGGAATCGTTTATAAAACTGCTGCACACTGGATGATGGGCCGCAAAGCCCTGCTGTTTGGAGATCGCGATACCTTCAAAAAAATTCTCGATGCGGACAGGCCGGAAGAGGTTAGGGCGTTGAGCCAGAATATTAAGGGGTTTGATGAAGAGAGGTGGATCGAGTGGCGATATGAAATTGTAAAAGAAGGTAATTTTCATAAATTCAATCAAAGCAAAAAATTGCGAACTTATCTGTTGAATACAGCAGGAGGAGTTCTCGTAGAAACCAACCCTGTGGATGAAGTCTGGGGAATCGGTTTGACACCTGATTCGAAGTTTCTCAAAAACCCATATGCATGGAATGGCCTTAACTTATTAGGGTTCGCACTTATGGAAGTCCGGGACTATCTAAAACATTTTTCTGATTTCGACTTTGCGGATAAAGGAAGTTCAGTTCGTCGTTCCGTAGCGGCTGTTATTTCCTGATGGACTCTCCATCTACGCTTAGTCAAACGTTGTAAAATCCCACTACGCATTTATAGTGAATTTTTCTTTATGCAGGATGCAGAAGAAATATTTATACGATGCTTTCTAAAACATTATGTTGTGCACGGCTGTTTGTGTGAATGGTGAATACCAAAGGACGCTAAAAATATCAATTCATATTCGTATCAAAAGACTATGGCAGTAACAAAAAAGTTAAAACTTTATCCAAAGGAAAAATTCGTTTTACTTCCAATTCGGAAATCCCCAAAAGGAAATGCTTATGCGCTAACCAATTTTGGCCGTGTAATAAGCTATACAACGAAACCGGAAGAAGGACACTTCTTGAAACATGGATCAATTTCGCACTACCCGGGCATTGCGGTTCGGTCAAAGGATAAAAGTTATACCTTCCTTATACACCGGCTTGTCGCGAAATATTTTGTTAAACAACCCAGCAGCAAACACAAATTTGTCATCCATCTGAACTACATCAAGGACGATAACTTCTATAAAAATCTGAAATGGGTAACGCATGAAGATAAGTTTAAGCATGCAACGCTTAACCCAAACCGGAAGCGTATTGGCAATCAGAAGCTAAAGGAGTCGCAAGTGGTGGCAATTAAGAAGAAACTATTGGCAGGTAAATCCACACTTAAAAAAATCGCAACGCAATTCGGGATCACCGATATGCAAGTCCATAGAATTAAGACGGGAGAAAACTGGGCACATATTAAAATTTGAAGTTAGAGGTCTGAGGTTCGAAGTTTTGAGAAACCTCGAACCTCAGACTTTGAACCTCGAACTAAAGTGCTTTGATTTTAATATTTCGAAAATAGACCGGAGCGCCATGGTCTTGTAAGGCAATAGATCCACTTTTATATTTATTCCAACCGGGATATTCTGGCCATTTGCTCTTTTTATAACGCTCCTTAAAGTCGTCGCTTCCCTCTTCGAACTCGACAACTTTTTCGCCGTTAAGCCAATGCTCAACGTGACCTTTATTGTAAATGAGACGTGCGGTGTTCCATTCCCCGACAGGCATTAATTTTTTGGATTCCGGTGCAGCATACATATCATAATTGCTTCCGGCTTTCTGGGCGGGTTTAAGTGGATCGCCTTTCCATCCCGCGTCGTCCATCACTTGAAATTCGGGACCAGTGTCATATTCATGTTTATACTCCGGTTTTTCAACAACGTGATAGTGAATGCCACTGTTACCACCTGGCGAAACCTTCCATTCTGCAGTAAGTTCAAAATTCTCGTAAGCCTTGATAGTTATCAATGAGCCGCCATTGTTCGCAGTACCCTCGGTTAAGCCCTCTCCATCACATTTAATTGCGCCATTCTCAACGCTCCATAAGGGGCCGATTGAATCCTGGTTATAACGCTTCCAACCGTTTAAGGTGGTTCCATCAAATAATAACTCCCAGCCTGCGGCCTTCTCTTCTTCCGTAAGGGTGTTTTCACTCGAAGTGGCAGCGGCTGTCATTGTTGTATCAGCAGCAGTCGTCTCTGATTCTTGAGTTTTTTGTTGACATGACTGGGTAACGAATGCAGCGATCGCTACCGTCACAATCATAAATTTGTTAAAGATTTTCAGCATAAGGTTGTATTTGTGTATTTAAAATTAGTATTGAAAACGCACTCGGCAAACTTAATTTACACGACGGTATTTTTTACAGATCATTAACGGCAAAATGCCTGTAAGTGACCGCAAGAATAATATCGACCAGTCACTTGGCCAGCGATTCGACTTTTGGTCTTTTCTCAATTGTTGGCGAACGATGGATACTTCTAAGGGCGGCTGTCAGACCCCATGCGATCAGCGCTCCGCCAGCCAAAAATACGAGTATTGCCGCAGCTTCATTTCCGCTGCAGGAAAGGTTGCACGAAACAGCGGCAACAGCTGCTGTAAGGAATGCAAAACCGACCGAGGCAATAATGATCAGTGCAATTTTTTCTCCCCGGGTTTTTCCTTTGGGGTCTTCAAAATATTTTTTCAGCCTGGCCTCGAACTGTTTTTTCACCACCGAAATGTTGCGTTTTGCGAATGTCACAG
>DASQTN010000188.1:0-4499 GCA_035641895.1 Chryseolinea sp.
CCATCCCACGGGATCGAACTTTTCCATGTTTCTCCAGGCCAGGTCTTCAACCTCCATGTATTCTTGTGCATTCAAGACTTCTCTTTTGTTTGGTCCAATTGTCGGCACGCTGAAATCGGCGTTATAGGTAATCTTTCCCTCCCCAGCTTGACCGCGTTTGGTTGTGACAAGAATGACACCATTCGCACCTCTCGCTCCGTAAATAGCTGTTGATGACGCATCCTTCAAAACTTCAACAGACACGATATCGTTGGGATTAATATAATCGATAGCCTGGCTGAATTGATCCTGATTACCCTGTGGTAATTGAACACCATCTACCACGTAAAGTGGGTTATTCGAGGAGTTGATCGAACTGAATCCACGGATCCGTACGTTTGACCTTCCTCCTGGACGACCGGAGTTAGTATTCACCTGCACACCGGCAATCTTACCAGCCAGTCCTTGATTAAGTGAAGTAGCTGGACGTTCCTGCAGTTTGTCTGCGCTCACCGATCCCACAGCTCCTGTAACATCAGATCGTCTTGCAGTACCATAACCAATTACAATCACTTCATCCAAAGAAGTTAGGTCTTCTTGAAGTGTTACATTAAAGGTAGTGCGGTCGCCAACGGGGACCTCTGAAGTTTTATAACCAACAAAGGTAAAGACCAACGTCGCGTTGGAAGGCACGTTAATGCTAAAACTTCCTTGGGCATCCGTTACAGTTCCTGTTGGAGTTCCTTTTACGAGGACGTTGACACCGGGCATGCCGGCACCGGTTTCATCAATTACAGTACCTGTCACCACATTTTCCTGTGCCAGGACTGCGGACGTTAACATTAGCAGCAGTGCTAATGACAAACTCAATCGCTTGTAGAGTTTTTTCATAAATGATAGTAGGGGTTTAAATGATTTTAAAAAACAATTCCAACTCTTTGAAATATTGAAAGATGAATTTGCCGAAGCTATACAAAATCAGTTTACTTAAATTTTATTTCTACGAAACCGTTTTCGTAAAGCTTCTGATATATGTAAAGCGAAATTCGTTTTTTTCAAGATGTGTCTATTGCACACTTAAGTTTTTGATCACGGAGCTAAACTTCGATCACTATGAGATACAGCGTTATACACCCTTGTAAGCGTGTAGATACCGGGTTGTATTGAAAAAATGATAAATAAGAGCTTTGAAATGTAGCGTATCGGAACGTCAAGCCCACCCTTGTCGCTACTATCAACTACGACCAAACGTAATTTTGAAAAATGACTAACCTGGGAAATCGCTCTCCAACCAGCCATTGTCTAAGAAATACGCGAAAGGAGTCACAGGTTGCGTGATTTGGTCGTTAACTGGAAGAGTAAACATGTATTATTCGCGCTACAATGCTAGATACGAATGTGGGAATCTTAAAGGAGTAGATCTGAAGAGTATTGTTTAAGTGTGGTAGCGATGCAAATAGGAAACAAAGTCGATTTGATCGTTTCTAAAGAAATTCCAGACATTGGTTTAAGAGGAATAACTCAATATTAATTACTAATCATTATGCAAAAGCACCTGGTAATCGTTTTCATTTTGACATTTCTATTTTCAGCGGTACAGTCTCAGGAACTCACCTATGCTGAAAGACTTGGATTCCCTAAAGGATCAAAGGTGATCATCCTGCACATCGATGACGTGGGCATGTCGTGGGATTCAAACCAGGGGGCGATCGAGGCAATGACAAACGGGGTTGCCAATTCCGTTAGTATCATGATGCCTTGTCCGTGGGTACCCGGATTTGTGCACTATATGAAAGAGCACCCTGACGTTGATGCAGGTTTACACCTAACGTTAACATCAGAATGGAAAGACTACCGATGGCCGCCCCTGTCAGGGAGGCCTGCTGTTCCTGGTCTGGTCGACCAGGAAGGTGCCTTGTGGCCCTCTGTTAAGCTGGTTACACAGAATGCTTCGGCTGATGAAGTCGAAACAGAAATCCGGGAACAAATCAAGCGCGCTCGGGGGATGGGTTTTGAACCGACTCACCTGGACTCTCATATGGGTACATTGTTTGCAACCCCGGAGTTTATCGAACGCTATGTCAAGGTTGGTATTGAAACCAAGATTCCGGTGATGTTTCCAGGCGGCCACGCTACAATGATTCATAAAACAAGTTCGGTGCCGGACGAGTGGCGTGAACAGTTGAAAGTTACCGGAAAGAAGATCTGGAATGCCGGTCTGCCCGTGCTGGATGATCTGCACAATGTTAGTTATGACTTTGAATACCCAAAAGACGAAAATCTCTCAGACGAACAACTACAGAAGTTAGCAACATCGCAGTACATTGAGACAATACGTCAATTAAAGCCCGGCCTTTCAATGGTGATCATGCACTGCACAGCACCCAGCGAGATTTTTAAACATATTGGCACCTCAGGTCGCGTCCGGAAAGCTGATATGCTTGCCATGACCGACCCCGCTTTCAGAAAATTCCTGAAGGATGAAAACATAATTCTCACGACATGGCGGGAGTTAAAGCAACTTCGTCAGAAAGCCGGGGTCAAATAATAACCTTGTCACTGACGGGTACCGCGTTCTCTATGCTGAATGAACTTCCGTGGATAGTAAATTACTTTTTTTCTAACAACTCCAAACTGTTGCGATGAATCGCCCAACGTTGGCAAATGGTGGGACGCGGATGGACACTCATGATAATTACGAAGATAAACAGCGGTATCATTATCCATGAACGGTTCTAAATGACTACTGCTGGATCAAGTTAAAAAAGGAGGCAAGGGGCTGCCTCCTTTTTTATTAATCGAAGCTTTAAAATCTCAGGTTTACTGCAAGGTTGAATATGGTTCCCAGCTGACTGAAATGATAACCGTCATAGCTCATGGTGGAGTACCGTTGGTTGAACGTGACAAGGTTTGATTCAATCTTCGTAAGTGCAGGCTCATTCAAAATCGTCTGACCTTCGGCATTCAAAGCGACAAATTTCCACTTTGGCAATACATCTAAGATATTATTGGCATTGAATGTAATATTGACGTTATCACTGGCCTGAAACCCTATGCTTAAGTCAGTTACAACTTTGGGTTCAAACTCCAGTTTGAGATTTGAATTCATTCCGGAATTTCGGAACTCCGTAGGACCAAACAGCGTATTGTTGATCGCGAAGAGGAATTTGCCTAAATCATATTCGATACCTAAAATCGCCTTATACTTCGGACGCGAAGTAAACATGAGCGCCTCCTGGGTTGCATCAATCACCGATTGATCGGCATCCGCTATGATAGCAGGATTTTTAACGGCGCCATCCCTTTCATTTTCAATGGTGTAATTGCCAGCTAAATTAAATAACAGTGTTCCGGATCCCAGTGTAATATCCTTATAGGTTGCTACCAGATCGATTCCGGACGTTTTAGTGTCAATTGCATTCGTAAAGAAGCTCAATGAAACGATACCATTGTCGCTCAATATTTCGTCCAGGGGATTAGTTGGGTCACCGCTTGGACCAATCTCATTGCTTAACACGATCCTATCTTCTACCCTGATGTTGTAATAGTCTACGGTAAAGCTGAAATTTTCCGTAACATTTACGCCTAGACCAAGCGTTAAGTTTGTAGACTTTTCTGCATCCAGTGAGGGGATTTGTAACAATCGGATTTGAGGTGATACGTTGTTAGCAAGCCCTGATACCTGAATACCTTCACCGGGAACGAAACTATACTGCGCTTTTTGTGTATACACCTGATGCAGAGATGGTGCTCTGAAGCCAGTGGAGAACGAACCTCTTAACGTAACGACATCTTCTCCAAATTTATAACGCGAGCTTACTTTGTAAACGAACGCATCTCCAAAATCGCTATAGTTTTCAAAGCGACCGGTTGCATCGATTAAGAAATTTTCGGTAATGTCATATCCCAGACTTACATATCCTCCAAGATTATAACGATTAGAGATGAAAGAATTTTCCTTGCTGTTTCCTGCAAATGAGTCGGCGCCACCTGCTTCATAGGAAGCGAGATCGCCTTCGATCGTTTCAAAAGTTTCAGACCGGAATTCGGCGCCAAATGCGAGCGTTAGATTTTCAGCCAACAATCTCGAGATATCAATATTTCCCACGACGTGAGAAAAGCGCGAGCCTCCTGCCCGAAACGTGATCGGACTATTTTCTAAGTATTTCAACGTTCCCGGTACAATTTCGTCGGAATCAACCATGCCGTTACCATTCACATCTCCCAGATACGTATCGGGGTTCCGTGTGTTTGTAGTATTTCTGTTGTGCGAATTTCTCACGGTATATGTTTGCTTGTTACCACCAACGGTCATACTCAAATCTGAGCTCCAGCCATTTTTTAATGACTTGAAACCAACTGTGGCGTTGTAGTCATTGAGGTCGCCATCAAAGGTCGGTCCGTAACCCATGTATTCACCATTTTCGTCAGGAAAAAAGTCAGCAAGGTAAGGATAGTCAGCCAGGGTCCTCCAGTAGGGGGTACGGTAGTTAGCAAAGCTGTTTACTTTTTTATACACA
>DASQTN010000189.1:0-7895 GCA_035641895.1 Chryseolinea sp.
AATGAAAATGCCCGAGGACGCTTTTATTAGCAAATTAAATCAACACAATTTCTCCAATGAAGAGATTCTTAAATTGGATAAAGCAGTGAGGTGCCTTCGTGAAGATTTGCGCTCGATTCAACTCCCAATTAAAAAGCCTCACTTTCAGAAGAGCAAATTGATGATGTTTGTAATGAGATTGAACATCAGTGGTTGCATTTAGTCATGACCAGAGCGGTGTTCAGCAATTCTCATTTTCCGAAAGCCTTAAAATATGTTAGCCCGAGTTTTTATTTAGATAAGGATATTCAATTTGGGATAGAGATACTTACTCCGAATACTGAAAACTTTAAACGCGCTGCACATGGTTTGAATAGTTGGCACAATAAAAACTATGTTATCGGTCTTCATGGTATTCTAGAAAAGCATGATGTAATGAAATATGGACGCAACGATGGCAACAGCGAATTGATGGAGTTAATCTCTTGTTAAAGGCCGAAAATAGGCGCTCATAATTCAGGCAGAAAGCCGCGAGACAAAGACGATAAAAATGCACTGGAAAAGGCAACGGATTTGATAAATAGATTATTTCCGCAGGCCGATGGAAACCGTTACTTTCTTTTTATTAGTGACAATGACGACGTTTT
This sequence comes from Chryseolinea sp., assembly GCA_035641895.1. Classification (GTDB taxonomy): domain Bacteria; phylum Bacteroidota; class Bacteroidia; order Cytophagales; family Cyclobacteriaceae; genus Chryseolinea. The sequence continues at coordinate 627 of DASQTN010000189.1, forward strand.
GTTTAGTATGGGGTAAATAATTAGAAACGCATTCGCGAGATTTGACGTAAAGGACGCGAAGTGGTTTTTCTTTTTTGACTGAGCTGATCACCGAGTCTAAGGCGTGTTCATATATGCCCGTCTCATCCTTTAATAGCAAGTCAGGAAGCTGTGCTAAAGAAGTGAAGGATGTCAGCGTTAGCAGTAAACCAGCGATAAGCCTCATAAACCAAGGTAGTAATTACCGAGCTACGTTGGCGCCACTAAAGATGTTTTTTTCTTTTTGAATCGCTTGTTTATCAGGGAGAGGTAAACTTAACTGCCCAACCCAAAGAGTGACAATGATTGGGGGCGTTGTGCTAGGTGAAAGCTTGTGCAAACCGAAATGATGTTTACTGCACATCTTTTACGAACCTGACATTAAAGCGGTACTCCGGATGGTTGCTTTGATATAAGGAAATGCGCAAGGAACTAAGATTTGTGCCAGCCTCCTGAATACTAAAAGTCTCTCCATCAGCAGTCCAGAATTCAGCTATGTCTCCCTCGATGGGCGTAGAGTCGATAAAAATATAATTCGCAGGATAAGCGTTGAACCCGGAAGTGTTTGTCCCTTTCGCATTATTCCAGTTTGCCGTGGAGATCAAAGCTTTGATTGCGTCTCCATCACTTAATTTACTAGGAATAGGAATTCCATAGGACTGCGCTAACTTGGAGTAATCGTCCAACGTAGGTATCCTCCACCCGGCGGGAACGGCAATCGCATCAAGTTCTGTCTTTAGATAATATTTGCCGTATTCTGGTCTTGTATTCGATGCATCATACGTTACTCCACCCGGACCTTCATAGTTGGACGCCGTCCACAGTTGATTCCCGATTTTTACATATGAATACGGCTTGCCTTCAATTGTGACCTGCTCTGTCGGAGTCTCCGTTGATTCGTCATCACAACTTATCAGCGTAACGATAGAAAATAATAATACACTAACAATAATGCATGAACGCATAGGGCATGGTGTTATTTATTTGTATTGGGTTGGGCTGGATTATCTTTACGGTTCCGTTGGTGGGAACATGGTAGTCTTACGGGAATATAGACTGCGAGGTTTCAAACTTCAGAATTCGGACCCCGCAATTTCAAACGTTCAATTGAGGAAGGAATTTCTCGCTACAGAGTTGTGCACATTCTTAAGATAACTGAGTTTATGCTGGTGGTTATAACGTGTTCACCTTTTTTATAAAAGTCGAGTAATGAATTTTTTTAATCGCTATTGGAAAAATTAACTGAGCGTTTTGAAGTCAATATTCTCAACGATTAAGGCATGCGCAATCGCGCCACCAAGAGATCCCCCATGGCTTGATATGCTTGCGCCTTTAATAGCACCCTCAACAGATTGACTCATTATTGACATAGCTTTAGAGAAACTTTTCCCTTCCGAAATTTTATAACTCCCCCAAAGAATAGCGTAGCCGATCTCAATTAAATCTCTTAGGCCTGACGTAATTTCCTTGTTTGCGCTAGTTATAAGACTTTTACCAAAGGATTCTTCATTTGAATCGATAGTACTCCCGATCCTTTCGTAAAAATCCGTGTGGGATGCTGCAGAATTCATTAGAGACGATACTTCATCAAAGTGTTTCTGAGCTGAAATGTAATTCTCATTGGACGGCAAATCTCTGTTTAAGATGGTCCGCGTAATGATATGAAAATTATCAATATAGCGGAGCGAAAAGAGTGGGTTGTCTTTTACTTCAAGTGAAGTAACGAAGCGCGCAGCATACTGCAGAATCGTAGCGATGTTGGAGCGGCGTTGGCCATCTGTCAATTGGTTGCCTGTTTCAGGTTGAATTAATTTCAATGAAGGATCTCTGACAGCAGCAAGGAATAAATCGCCGAGGGCCTGCCGTGGATTGATATAGTCTGAAATCATAGAGTATAAATTTTTCATAGCTGTTAGTCAATTCCTTTGAAGCTTTGATACCATTCGTACAATTGGTTTCTCGACTTGGAATTCTATACCTCAACTCGCTGGGGGACTAAATTGTTCTACACTTTCAAAAACTCAATCTTCGTCTGGATGAGTAAGCTCCCCAGAAAATAGGACAGTTCAAGCGTAGACAAAAGGTCCATAACTTTAAACCTGTTTAAAATGAAAAAGAATCGATATGGAAGCACAGATTTTCATTCTCGGAGAGTTTTATGCTGGCAAAACATGCAGGATCTTTTGCAGGAGCATGCTGAGCCTCGACCTACAATATGACTTATAACGTTAACAAAAAAAGGATGTGGCAAAAACCACATCCTTTAAGATGACCGGTTGAAATTTAAATTACCCCAACCAAAGTGCCTTTATGTATTTTGTCTGATAGAATGGAATGAAAAACTTCCAAGCATCTTTTTCCTCAATTACGTTAAGGCGCAATAGTCTGAGAATATGCAGAATGGGACGATAAATTAGGCTATAGATCAATAAGAAAGTAACAAACCAATATGGCCCATACACTTTGTTGATCCAAAAAATCCCAAAAAAAGGTAAAATCGCGGCCGTCCAGAACAAAACAATTTCGGCCAATCGGCTTCTTGCTTTCTCGTTCATAACATACTCGGTTTAGTCTAGTCAAAGATAAAAAAAATTTAGCAAGCCTTACAATCAATAGGCCATACATCGCACAAACTATCATACAACCCCATGGCACCCCGTCACTTTAGGCTGTATCATGCTTTCCAGCGTAATTCAGACGCTAAGCCAACCTTGATTTGTGTAAATGTCTTCAATCCATTTAATCAAAGATTGACGACGCAGCTTGGCGGGTAAATCGTATAGTCCACTAATGTAGAGCCATTGAGTACCGTGCTACGCCCTTGCATATTTGCTAATTGCTGACTTTTCTATAATCGAGCTTGTCATAAATGTCGGGGTTGGTTGTCTTTAGCACCATCCATCCTTTCCCTGAACTTCTTATCAACTCCAGGCTTCATCGAAATAATATAGATCAGCGGGATACTCCACGAATGAATCCAGTTTACCGTCTTTAATCCTGTAAATATGCGCAGAGTCATACTTGAATTTCCTGCTATTTCTCTCAAATTCATGGGTAACTAATACAACACCACGGCGATCATTTGCAACAACATCATTAACGGTTTCACGAAAGGTTCCGTTGGTTAATTCAATAACTCCGCTGACCCAAGGCGAAATGAATTCATTCCTTTTATGAGTTCCGGAAATTTTACCTTTTCCTGGCACACTAAAAGTGATATTATCAGTACAATACTTTAGATAACCATTTAAGTCACCTTGTACAAAGGCAGTGTATGCTGCACGAATGGTTTCTTCGTTTGAGTGTGTCATATTTTTTGGAATTTAATTTTAGTATAATCTTGCACCCGTTTACAACGCCAATCTACAATCAGCGTCGAAGAGATATTTGTATCAAAAGATACAAAAGACAAAAAAAATTAAACGAGTTCAATACCGTTAAACCTGTCACTAGAGATTGATGAGAACCGAAGATTCATCCAAAGACACTTTTAAAACTTGTTCAACGTAATGTAATTATGGTAATTCACCGCCATTTCTAGAGCGAGTTGTCTTATGCAAAATGAGTTACATTTTGGCCTGGAATTGGGCTCAAAGCCACACAACGGTATGGATGGGCGGAGAGAGAGGGATTCGAACCCTCGGTGCAGTTACCCGCACAACGGTTTTCGAGACCGTCCCATTCAACCACTCTGGCATCTCTCCGAATGCTGTAAAAATAAAACTCCCGCAGTATTACGGGAGTTTTCACAAAAATAAATAATTCCTTTAACATCTTATTCGAAACGCAACGATTCGATCGGATCTAACTTTGATGCTTTGTGTGCTGGATAAAACCCGGAAATAAGTCCAACAAAAATACAGACAATAAATCCTACCAATATCCACATCCAGGGAATGAAATAGGAACTACTGCCTAGAAAACTTCCGAAGAAATTTCCGACGATGATACCCAGGATAATTCCCAAAATTCCCCCCAACAGACACACCACAATTGCTTCGATCACAAATTGTTGACGTATGCGCAATGGTGTAGCTCCAAGTGCTTTGCGTACACCGATCTCGCGTGTCCTTTCTGTAACCGACACGAGCATAATGTTCATTAACGCAATAGATGCTCCCAGCAGTGTTATAAAACCAATTACCAACCCTCCGATCCTAAAGTAGCCCATAATGTTTGCCGTGCGTTCTTTTAACGCTTCACTACTTTCAAGCTCGAACGAGTCTTCTCGCCCAGCCTTATCGCGGCGGATGGAGCGCATAACGCCAGTCGCTTCACCCATGGCATATTCGAGCTGGGTCGGATCAACGATGCTTACCGTCAGTTCATAGTTCAAGCCCTCCCCTTTCGCCATCTGATTTGCAAGACGAATAGGAATAAAAACCATGTTGTCGTAATTGTCCTCGAGTGATTGCCCTTTTCCTTCAAGTGTTCCAATTACCTTGAACTGTGTACCTGAGAAAGAAACCTTTTGATTGATCGGGTCTTCATTATTTTTGAACAAGACATCCACTATCGACTTTCCAATGATGACCACTTGTTTGCCGTTGTCAATTTCAAAGCTTGAAAAGTTTCTCCCTCTATTCAAATTTAAGTTTTTGATACCGAGATAATTTTCATTGACACCCATCGCGGTAATATTGGGATTCGTCTTGTTAGAAAAATGCTTGACTTCCGCAATTTGGGTGAGCTGTGCTGCCAAGCTAATCGTGGAGCTAACACGATATTGATCGATGAATCGTAGGGTCTCATTTAGTTTAACCGGCGGATAATTTTTCTCCGTGATCCCTTGCGAGCTGCCTCCACGATTTGTTTTAGATCGAATGTCAAAAGTATTGGACCCTAAGGCAGACAGGCCTTCACTAACTGATTTTTGCGCTGCATCAATGGCCGTAGAAACGCTTATTAGCGCTGTGATGCCAATCGTCACGATTAATGCCGTAATAACCGATCTTAATAAGTTAAGGCGTACGGAACGAAGGCCTTCAAGAACATTTTCTATTAAATTCATCTTTGACCAAACAATGTAAACAATTATAGTATTCTTATACGTTGATTAAAGCGCCAGGATGTTACAGCTCGTAGGCAATTTTTTGGGCTTCGTCAGCAAAAATTGAGTATATTCCTTAAAATTGCGTGATAATACCCCTCCTGGCCGGTAAATTTATAACCTAATTGTGTAAGCGCATGAAGAGCACGGCTGTTTTGACTTTCTTTTTACTGGTTTCGGTGGCGCTAAAAGCCAATTCCATTTTGATTCCAATGGATGAAAAACAGTCCAATCACCTGAAAGCTTATGGTATTGCCTACTGGATCCTGCAAAGTGAAATGGAAGTTGACTGGCTCTTAAATTATCGGGGTGGAAGCTTTATGTGCAATTACCATCCGGCCGTACAAAATGAATTGGTTATCAGGGGTGTAAGCTTTGAGATCATTTCCAGCGCGCAAACGAATCAGCTCATTTCCGAGATCGCGAGCCCGGCTTTGAATTATGACATCATGAAATTGGAAAAATATCCCCGGATTGCTGTTTACTCCCCAAAATCAAAACAGCCGTGGGACGATGCAGTAACCTTGGTGCTGTCGTACGCTGAAATTCCTTATGATATCATTTTCGATGAAGAAGTCATGAATGGCGCGTTGGCAAAATATGACTGGCTTCACCTTCACCACGAAGATTTTACCGGGCAGTACGGAAAGTTTTACGGGCAGTATAGCAATATGCCGTGGTATATTGAACAACAACAAGAATCAGAAAGCATTGCGCAGAAATATGGCTTTCATAAAGTGTCGCAGCTTAAGCTGGCGGTTGTAAAAAAGACGAAGGAGTTTATTACAGGAGGTGGATTTCTCTTCGCGATGTGCTCCGCCACGGATACGTACGACATCGCTTTGGCGGCTGAAGGTGTAGATATTTGTGAGAGAATGTATGACGGTGATCCGGCTGATCCACAAGCTCAGGAGAAACTGCATTTTGAGAATACCTTGGCATTTACCGATTTTCGTTTGGTGCGCGATCCTTATCAGTATGAATTTTCTGATATCGATAATCAACCCACTGAACGGGGGCTCAGACAAGACAACGATTACTTTTCATTATTTGAATTTTCAGCAAAATGGGATCCTATTCCCACTATGTTAACGCAAAATCACACGCGCGTTATCAGCGGATTTTTTGGTCAGACCACGGGATTCAAGAAAAATTTAATTAAGCCTGATGTATTGGTGATGGGAGAAAATAAAGAAATAAAGGAAGCGAAGTATATTCATGGAGTCCTCGGAAAGGGATTCTACACATACTATGGCGGCCATGATCCCGAAGATTATCAGCACCAGGTTGGTGAGGAGCCAACTGACCTTAACCAGCATCCAAATTCTCCAGGATACAGATTGATTCTTAACAATGTGCTGTTCCCGGCGGCTAAGAAAAAGAAGCAAAAGACGTGATCAGTATCAGGATGGTCATGATTTTCAGGATGTAAGGATGGTCGGGATAGAGCGGATGGATCACGTGCCAACGACGATCGTAAACCATACAATCTTTCAATCTTTCAATCCTGATAATTCCGATAATCCTGACCATCCTGATCCTGATCCTGATCATCAATGGATTCGATCCCCGCGAACCTCCAGGTGCTTCATTATCTCGGCCTCATGTTCGAGCCACTCCTCCCAACGTTTCATAACAACGTCTTCGGGAAGATATTCTTTGGCTAAGTGTAGAAAAGTCTTGTAGTGACCTGCCTCCGATATCATCAGCTCATGATAAAATTCAGCGAGCTCCTGATCAGGAATTGTTTTCCAAAGCACTTTGAACCGCTCGCAGCTCCGAGCTTCTATCAATGCATTAAGCAAAAGTTTTTCTACTAAATGTTGCTCTCTGCTTCCACCCTTTATCATGAACTTCATCAGTTCGTCAACGTATTCATCCTTGCGTTGAGGCCCTAGCGCGTAACCCCTTTTTTTCAGTTCAGCAATCACCCGTTCAAAGTGACCCCACTCCTCTCTTACTAAAGGTGCCAAGGTCTCGACCAACTTTTCATGCTCGGGATATTGAATGATCAACGAAATACACGACGATGCAGCCTTCTGCTCACAATAAGCATGATCAACTAAAATGTCTTTGAGGTTTTTTTGGGCGATATGCGTCCATCGAGGATCTGTAGGAAGCTCTAGCCCAAGCGTGAATTTGTCCTTTGCTACTTTCAAGAGATACTATTTAGAAGATTTTAGATTTACGATTTTAGATTT
>DASQTN010000190.1:0-2452 GCA_035641895.1 Chryseolinea sp.
CAATGATCTCCCTGAACAAAACGTTGATGTAGATACGTTTGTGCTTACCGGTACTGCAAGCTCAGGACTTGATCTTACCTTTGAGTCGTCGGATGACGAAATTGTTTCGATTATCGGAAATATCGCCACTGTTCATAAAGACGGCGTCGTAAGCATAACAGGCCACCAGCCGGGAAACCAAAATTATCTTGCCGCGGACGATGTTGTGCGCAGCCAGGTCGTTAATGTTGTACTTGGAATTGAGCCGTTCGATTTGAGTAAACATATTTATCCAAATCCGACGAGAGATTTCGTATTCCTTCAGATTCCGGAGGTCGAAAGTGTTGAAGTGTTAGATGTGGTTGGAAGAATCAGAAAGGACGTAGTGTGGGTAGATGGTAAGATCGACTTCTCTCGCACCGAGTCTGGCTTGTACTTTGTGAGGATTCTTTTTCAGAACCGCACTGAAGTTTCGCGCATTATCAAAAATTAGCACTTCCGAGACCGTCTAACGAATAGCCGGCACGCTTTTACATGATCGTTAACAGTCATAATTGAGACCATGATGGAGAGCGAATTAAAAATTTAAAATTTCAAGTAGCTGGTGGAACTGTTCAACATGCCAGCCCATTTGACAGCCGTTCGGTTTTACAGAAAAAACTTTGACTTAGACCAATCGTTAATTAAGAATTCGTGAATCCTTTTTAAATGAAGATCCCGGTAGCGAATCAGAACCAAAATTGAAATTGAGGAATTTGTCAAAATAAAAAAGAATTTACAAGGTACATTATTATTGAGGCGTTGCTTGGGGATTTTATTTGGAGGACAAGGTAAACAGGAGCGTAGATTTATTTCGGCTGGGCGAGAGAGGATTTACAACAATAGATTTGAATTACAACGCGGATGCATCCACTCGCATACCTTCTAATTTTTATCATCCTAGCTCGGATGATTATTTGGCGGACGTTCCCGATGCGTTGGCCGTCCAAAGGATTTAAGTATGTCCATGTAGAAAAGGACGGATCGGTTCGAGAATTAGATAAGGACGAACAAGCCTATCTTCTGGAAGAATTTCATCTCAATGATGGAGCAAGACCTTATATTAAATTTAATTATTGGCAACGAACGCCGGATAAACTATTACACGGATCCCTGAAACGGAGTCGTGTACCATGGTGGATAAAAATCAGAAAGAATTGAGAACTGACTAGGATAACTGTAAAGGCATTCGTACCGCCAGGAGGACAGTTTGCAAAGCTATACTCCGTGTTCTGCGAATTCCTCTCTAGATTTACCAAACATTCTTCCTGATTAGCAGCAGGCGATGATCCTGGGAAAAACAAAAAAATGCCAGGGAGCTATCTCCCTGGCATCATCGTGAAAATTTCGTAAGATTTATTTTGCCGCATCGCGCAGCGCTTTTATCTCGTCGTGAGATGCTCTTAACTGTTGTTTTTGTTCTTCAAGCATAGTGCGAACATAAGCCGGAAGATTATTGTCACTCAACGCCTCTTTGTACGCGCTTTGAGCCGCATCTTCGCCGCGTTCACAGTTTGCCAAAACAGCATGACGGTCGTGACCGCTGAAAACAGCTCTGACATCCATCCACGCACGGTATAACTTTCCGCTGGCCGTCGTACCTCTGTCATATTCACCGCCAAGCGATTGTACTTCATTTGCCAGCGCCAACCTTATCTTGCGGCTTTCATCGATCATTGATGTAAAAAGGCTCTTCAAATCTGAGTCCGATGCCTCCACTTCTTCGATAGCCTTCTCATACCCAGCAATTCTGTCATTATTGATTGCTACCAGGTCATTCAGTACTTCTATCGTTTCAGGTGTGGTTGTTGTTTCCGTGTGCTTTTCCATAATTTATTTTTTGGTTGATATTATTGATATCACCACACTTGACAATTAACATGCTAGTTCAAAATCATCGAACCAAGCCTGTTCTGACAAAAAGTGTTACGAAACTTCTACAATGACGCTTAAAAATCTTCCCTATTTCTTGCTCATCCATGCCTGCCATCGAGATGTCGTCAACCAAAAGATACGAATGCAACACAGTGACTTACTTCTGTTTTTCTAGAGTTCCTGGAGAGACAGTTCCCCGCGTGCAAGTGTTGAGCATCCATTACAACTAAAGACAGCTCAGGATTTCGCGAGTAACGTGTCTGTTCCTGTTAGTGACATAAACAGCTCTGTTAAGAAAATAAACGGCAAGTTAACAACTACCTATATCACGGATAGAATGATTCACGAAGCAAAGGCACTTCTGCAACCCCATGCGGAAAGCTACCTCGAAAAAGGAGACAAACTATTTTAATAACATCGTTCTGATAAAATTACCAGAACGATGTGTGTGTACTTAAATCATTGTCTATCTGCTTGCCCTTATTTTATCCTTAGGGCATCTTTACCTTTATGTTATCGATGGTAAAGGAATCAGGACCAACACCTGAGATCAGGATCT
>DASQTN010000191.1:0-4380 GCA_035641895.1 Chryseolinea sp.
GAAATGATCTATTCATAATTTTTTACAATCTGTGTTTTTTTTACGAAGTGTTCCCCAAAATATTCATTCAATGTTTTTAGGCGATATTGATTCTGAAGATTTTTTATATTATTCACGTCATTCGCATCAATTAGTTGAGTGCGAACAATGGTGAAAACATTGCCGGTTCACTGCCGAAACTTCGGTTATAGCTTTAGGAATTTTTTCGGTTCATAAGTCAACTTAATAAAAAGCCACCTAAACGAGCGATTGGGTTGAAAGATGAAGTTGTTTAAAGTTACATCTTTTTTTGTCCAATGCTCTATGTGGCTGCATTAGCAAACGGCAGCGTAAGTACGTTGTCAATCATTAACTATGCTATGACCCCATCAAAGTCGCGAATAAAAAATGGACGGTCTTGCTAAGGTGAGAGAGCATCCGTCACAAGGTCAGGCCTGACCGTGACAGGACCTTAAAGTGAATTAAAAGAGTATGTCCGTCAATGGGATTTGCTGACCATCGGGAAATCCCGAGGTCGTTTCGCCCCTTCTATTTTGAAATCAGATACTGCGACAAATCGAACTTTCATTACGTTTGTGATATTCCAGCTCTAACAGTCTCTGTGTTCATTTTTCGCTTGGTATTCAGTTCAATTTTAACATGTTGTGTCTGCGCGAACCGTTGAAGGGTTATCTGAGTGTTAGTCGGTGGGCGCGGTAATTTTCACAACATACCTTAGACTGTCTTGACATTAAGAATTTTTTAATGGCTAAGTTGCCGTCGTCTGAGGCAGCGGCAAGATGTACATTTGTATACAAAATTGATTTGCCGCGGCTCCGGAGTCGCGCGTCTGCCTACCAGTTCTTAACTTTTATCTTTCGGATCGTCGAGATAAATTCAAGCGTTAGAAGTTGTAACGAATGATACCAAGGCAATGTGTCGGTAAAGGGCCGTAGACTTAAAATTTATTGTTATCCGACGTGTGCATCAACTTGTGAAGCAAACCCTTTTTCAGAAAATAAGTTTGCGTGATGCGGGCAATTGAAACATCCAGGGTCAAACCGACAAACTCAAAAAAATACACCACCCTTACCGTTAGTAAGCTCAGAAAATATACAGGTCTCCAAAACCTTTCAAAATCCGAGGCAATGCAGGCAATAGACGCAATTGAGAAACTCTCCAATTTACTTTTTTATATGTTTAAGAATAGCGAAATTTTTGACTATGAAAACGAATCAATTGATTAAGTCTTTTTGCAAAAGGAGTTTCAAAAAAGAGCGATGTCAAGAAAACTCAAAATGCCGTAATATATACACGAGTTTCCACCAAGGAGCAAGCCGATACAAATCAAAGTCTTGAGACACAAAAAAAGTATTGCCTGGAGTATGCACTAAAAAGTGGCTTAAACGTGCTCGCATTTTTCGGAGGCACCTATGAAAGCGCTAAGACGGATGAACGGAATGAATTTAACAGAATGATCAGATTCTCAAGGAATCAAAAAGAGGCCGTTTCACATATCCTCGTTTACAGTCTTGATCGATTTAGCCGCACAGGTGATAATGCTATTTTCATTTCATCGGAACTTAAGAAACAGGGCATCTCCATTGTATCCGTTACGCAACCATACATGTATCGACTCATTCCGGGATTCTCCAACAGAACATACAATTTATATTCAGCAAGTATGACAACGATTTGCGTAAGGATAAATGCATGGCAGGAATGAAGGAAAAATTGCTTCGAGGAGAATGGATAGGCTACCCGCCAGCGGGTTATTAATACGATCGAACCGGGGGAGGAAGGGAACAACGCATTGTAATCAATGGGCGGGGCCATCTAATTAAGCAGGCTTTCATCTTAAAGGCTAAGGAAGGCTTAACCAATACTGAAATTGCCTTTCGTATTTCAAGGCTAGGCGAACGAATTACAAACAAAAAGCTGACCGACATTTTAAGAAATCCCTTCTACTGCGGATATATTTCTCACAATCTTTTGGATGGCGAAATAGCCAAGGGAAAACACGAAGCCCTTATAAGTGAAGAGATTTTTCTTAAAGCTAATGATATGCTTAAAGGATTGCCTATGGATATAAGCACCTGGAGAAAAATGAAAATATCCCACTAAAGAATTTTGTAAAATGTGCTGCCTGTGGAACGCCAATGACGGGCTATATCGTCAAGAAGAAAAAGCTTCATTATTATAAATGCAACAAGATAGGATGTCGGTGTAATAGAAGCGCGAAGCAAATGAATCAGTTATTTGAAAAATTGCTTCGTGATTATCAGATTGATGAATGCTTTAAAGAACCTCTCAAAGATCAACTTTTACTCACGTATCAAAGGTTGACATCAACGGATAAAGAAATCGGCCGGACCTTAAAGCAAAACCTTAGAGACATTGAACTGAAGCTCGAAAAAATTGAAGAACGCTTTGCACTTGGTGAAATTGACAGACCTGTCTACGACAAATAGGTGGGAGGATCAAGGAAGAAAAAAAGAATCTCGAAGCGCAATTAGAGGGTCCTAAAAATAAATTATCGAACCCGTCAGAATTCATTCAAAAAGCATTAAAAATATGCTCAAATCTTTCAAATTTCTGGGTTTCTGCAAAATATGACGGCAAGATAAGACTTCAGGAAATCCTGTTCCCTCAGGGTATTTTGTATCATAAGGAAACTGCAGATTATCGAACCACAAGCGTCAACGTGATAATCGAGCTAACTCGCTTGCTTTCAAATAATTCTGGTGAAGAAAAAAGCGGACAATCAAAAAATTTTTTCGATTTATCCGCTTCAGTACCAAAGGAGGGAATCGAACCCTCACATCCGAAGATACACGATTTTGAGTCGTGCGCGTCTACCAGTTCCGCCACTTTGGCTTGGCTTCGCCAGAGCTTCGATAATAACCGGTTTAAGGGTAATTCCGTCAAAGCACTAGCGAAGAAGGGTGCAAATATGAGTAAAGTTTATTTTTTGGACAAGTGAAGGAAGCGGAAAGCTTCCAGCGTACAGCTTACAGCCTTTTTTAGACATGTTACTGCGTAAAATCAGTACTAAAATTCGCCTTTTGAGTGCTTTTTTCCCTTGAAACTGTCCGCAGGACACTTAACCCCTGACAGTTATAACTCAATAAACTTCTCCAGAGAAAACGCCTGCGCATGTGTTGTAAACAATGGCTTCACCTTTCCCCAAACTTCCTTAAAAAGCTCAGAATTACGATAGGCCTCCAGATCGCTAGCCACTTTCCAATGGCTTAGCGTAGTATACACATTTGCGTGGTTGATATCTTTTAGCAATTCCAGATGCGTACATCCCTTCACCTTTCTAATAGCGGTTTTATGCTTCTGAAAAATCTCCAAAAACGTTTCCACGCTTTCCTCCTTAAAATGCATTCTTACAATCCTGATTATCATAGATGCAGTCAGCCGACAGCAAACAGCGAACAGCTTACGTTCTCGAAGCTGTGTACCAAGTCCTGCGGCATTTTTTATTTAACGGAGCCTTCAGCTTACGGCAGACAGCAGACGGCTTTCACACTGTAAGAGCTGTTAACTGCCAGCTGAAGGCTGTGTGCTCTTTAATCAAAATCAAAAACAATATTCACGACGCCATCGTATCCCAACCCTAACAATTCCGATGCATTGCCTTTATAGATACCAATTTCCATCAGGCCAAGGCTGTTGAAAACGATGAAGCATTCCCCTTCGTCCGCCTGGTTATACTGGCTGTGAATCTTTCTAAATTTTTCTCCACCAAATGTTATCGTAAAGCTTTTCCCTGGACTGAGGATGTCAAAAACGCGCTTCGATATGTTTGTAATCAGGTTGCCCACATTATCAACCCGTATGATGGTTCCGGTGATTTGTTTTTTTGTTGCTTTAATTTGACGGTCGATCATTTTTTTAAACATCGGCAAAGGCTTGCCTAAATTCGTAATAGGCATTCCACTTGCTAATTTAACGGCCGCCGAGGCAAAAATATCACGTTCCGGAAATGTCGTCGTTATTGGATTTAATGAATTGAGTTCAATCAATTGTGAATGCGATTGATCGCTGAGCAATCCGAATAACCCGTTATCACATCCCACAAAAAAATGGTCCTCAAGCTGAAGGGCGATGAATGAATCATTTTTATTTCCGGTGGCATTAACACCAACCAGGTGAACGGTTTGCGTCGGAAAATCACGAAATACAGAACGTAACACAAAAGCAGCGTGGCCAATGTCGCCGGGCTTAATATCGTGTGTAATATCCTCAATGCGAACAGCCTGATTGATACTGATTATTCGTGCCTTAATTGCCGCCACATAATGATCACTGGTGCCTGAGTCGGTAAGTAAGGTTACAATCGCCATGGGTGTTTGCTGGGAATAGCTGTATTTGTGTTGTTATAATCCGGATTAA
>DASQTN010000192.1:0-5263 GCA_035641895.1 Chryseolinea sp.
CGAAAAAGGGGGTTCCCGCATTGTCATGGGAGATGATGACCGAGGTTCCTAAAGGTGGATTTTACTTTGGAAAAGAAGGCGGAATATACAATGCAATTATTGGATCGTTATACCTGGCTTTAGGTGCGTCGATATTATCGATTGCAGTAAGCCTTCCCGTTGCGTTATTTATAAACATATCGCTGGTCAGACACGTAAAGATTCAAAACACAATACGACTGATCTTCGATCTCCTGTGGGGAGTTCCTCCCATCGTTTATGGCGCATTTGCCTTTTCTATTATGATTATTCTGGGACTGAAGGCATCGCTTCTGGCGGGAATACTGACCATTGCATTCCTCATCATGCCTGTGATGATCCGGGCGATGGATGAAGTCTTCAAAAATATTCCCATGGGACTACTCGAATCAACGCTTTCGCTGGGCGCTACCCGCTTTGAAGTGGCTGGCATATTTTTCCGCCAAGCGCTCCCGGGAATAGCAACTGCATTCTTGCTAGGCTTTGCCAAAGGAATAGGCGATACTGCTGCTGTATTGTTTACTGCAGGTTATACGGATTATGTTCCCGAAAGCCTGGGTGAGCCAGCCGCAACGCTTCCGTTAGCGATCTTTTATCAGCTAAGTTCCCCGATTGAAGAAGTAAAGGCGCGCGCCTATGCCGCAGCCGTTGTGCTAACGCTTTTTATCCTTGTTATCAGCATAGTATCTCGCTATTTATCATCTAAAGTTTCTAAAAACACAGTAACATGAGCTTTCCATCAGAAGTATTGCACCTGGATTTAAAGAAAAGTGATGATTCGAAAAACACGCAAACCGAATCCATACTGAAGATCAGCAATCTCGATGTGTTTCACAACGATCATCACATCCTGAAAAAAATCAATCTCAATATTCCGAAAGGTAAGATCACCGCGTTTCTTGGACCTTCGGGTTGTGGAAAGACCACCTTGCTGAAGGCGATTAACAGATTGACTGATCTACACAACGGCATGAAAGTAACCGGAAGTATACAACTGACAGGCAAGGAAATCTTAAATGGAAACAACGATTTGCCTGACCTGCGTCAGAAGATGGGGCTCCTTTCACAAAGACCATTCCCGTTGCCCATGAATATTTTTGACAACGTAGCCTTCGGCCTTAAAATACAGGGCGTGAAGAATAAAAGTGAAATCAGCAACAAGGTTGAATTTCACCTCAAACAGGTCGCTCTTTGGGATGAAGTAAAAGACCGCCTGAAATCACCAGCCACAAAACTTTCCATAGGTCAGCAGCAACGCTTATGCCTGGCAAGAGGACTTGCGGTCAACCCGGAAGTAATCCTTGCAGATGAGCCCACTTCTGCGTTAGATCCAACATCCAGCCGAAAGATTGAAGAACAATTTCTTGAGCTCAAGAAAAACTATACCATAATTCTCGTCACGCACATTCTAAGGCAAACGGTCCGGCTCGCCGACAATATTGTATTTATGTATTTGGGTGAGGTAATAGAGCAAGGCACTCCATACGACATCTTTCAAAATCCTCAAAGCGACATTTTGAAAAATTATTTGAATGATGGCCATTAAACATTTCTGAAATCAAATTCTGGCATTTCAAAAAAGCCGCTGCCTTCAGCGCAAAAATAATTAACAATAAGCCTGCGTTCTCAGATCAGCAAGCTTGAGAGGTGGTAGATCTGTCACTGCTATTTTAAAGCATCGAGTCTATTTCCAAATATTTTTCTTTCATCAGTCCCAAAGCAAATGCAGCTGCTGACGCAGTAAAAACAGAATAGTCAAGAGGGCCTTTTATACCTGTTGACAACGCCATCGCTAAGCCAAATATCAACAAAAGGACTCCACTTAACCTGGCAAATAACTCAGTCTTATAGCCGATCAGAAGACATAACGCAAAAACAACCTCGGCTCCAGTTGCTATTATGGCCGCTGTTTGAATCAAAGCATTTGGAAACCAAGGATTAACAAGTTGTGTATACTCAAGAAAGCGATCCCAATTTCCCCAAACGGAATTTTTTTCGCTCCATAAGCCAAATCGATCCGCTACCGCAGATAAAAATCCAACTGAAATGGTAAGTCGAAGAAGGAGCTTAATTATTTTTTTGTTCATACTTGTTACTTGGGACTACAAAGCGGCCGTCAAGCGCCTGTAATATCCCTTCTACAACGCCAAAAACAAAATTTAAGAATTAGTTTGACAGCCTACCTAAGTCGGGCAAGGTTATAAAAAATTTGGTGCCTTGTCGTGGGATGGACTCAACTTCAATAGTGCCATTCATTTTCTGAACGATTTCCTTCACGATATAAAGCCCAATGCCAGAGCCGGTGCTGCGCTGAGTAGCACGGAAAAACATATCAAAAATGTTTAACAAATATTTTGATTCGATACCTTCGCCATTATCGATTACGCTGATAGTCACCCCGGTTCCGTTTCGAACAACACTTACTTCAACGAAAGGGTCAGCTTTATCCGCGTCGGCATATTTAATGGCATTTGAAATAAGGTTGTTAAGTATTATTGAAATACGTTTACCGTCACTGGAAAATGTTAAATCAGGTAGAACATTTATTCTTCGTTCAATAACGGTGAACTGATCCATAAAATGCAGCTGCTCAAAAATTTCTGCTATTAAAGATTTAAAATCGATTGGAGCGACCTCAACCTTGAGCCGGTTGTTGCGAGAGTAACGTACAATATCGTTTATGAATTCGTCAAGCCTTAGAAGACTTCTTTCCTGCATACCAAGCAACGTTCCTATAGCCTCCATGTCTTTTTCCGCCCGAGCAACACCGATAAGTCCCAACAGTGAGGCTATTGGCGCTCTCAGATCATGCGAAGCACTGTATACGAACCGGTCGAGTTCGGCATTTGCTTTTACAAGCTCTTCGTTCTTTTGTTTGATAGCCGCTTCAATTTGCTTGCGTTCGGTGATATTCAAGAACATAACAGCCATTCTATTGTGGCCGGCCTGAAAGGCATATATTTGAAAAACGCCGGCAATTATACCATTGTCAAAATTAAAATCTTCAGCAAGCCACGACGTACCTTCCAAAGCTGCCTTTAAGTAATTTTCAGGTATTTCGGTTTTCATCAGGTCGGGAAAAGCTTCATCTATGGTCAGGCCAATTAAGTCTGCGTTTTTGATCCCTGTAAGTGTATCAGCCGCGGGGTTTGTATTAACAAGCACGAGTTGACCTTTTGCATTCACCTCATACACATAAATTCCCATTGGGCTTGATTGAACGATTTGCCGGAACTTTAATTCGCTTTCCTTAAGCTCGTTTACGTGCTGCTCCAGCTCCATATTAAGCTTGTTCAACTCTTCCTCGAGTTTTTTCCGAGGCGATATGTCGAACGAAACACATAAGATACCCGTGATATCGCCATGCTCGTTCAGCATGGGCGTGTACCGGTTTGCAAACGTCAGTCCGTGGATTGAAACTTCATTTGAGATAATTTCGCCACTCAGGGCGCGACGAATGGTGGCAATAATTTCCGGTACATCGCGATACATTTCGAATACCGATTGGCCAATGGTCTGGCCCGGCTTCAATCCAAGCACCTCTAGACCCAAGCCCTCACAAAGGCGCATTATACCTTTGTTGTCTATAATATAAATGATCGCAGACGCATTCTGTACGACACCTTTGAAGAGTTTCTCACTTTCCTTTAAGGCCTGGCTGACTTCAATTTGCTCTGTTATGTCACGAAATGTTCCGAGTACGCCTATTACTTCACCCGCTGCATTTGTAAGCGGAACTTTACTCACTTCATTGTAATGAATTTTGCCGTCAGCGTTGCGGAGTGGTTCGATAAAGTAAAGCTTAGAAACATTGTTATCAATTACATATCGATCGTCAGCGCGTAATTGTTCGGCCTGTTCGGCCCACGGAAATTCAAAATCGGTTTTGCCGGTCAAATCTTCGTCTGGTTTACAATTGGCAAGTTTTCTAAAAAAAGTATTGGCGCCGAGATACTTTAATTCTTTGTCTTTCCAGAAAACGCCGGACGGTATGTTGTTCAGGACTGCTTGTTGAAACGCATAGGACAGGTACAATTCTTCTTCTAATTTTTTCCTCTCCGTTATATCATTTATAAATGCGCAATTATATTCTTCACCATTGAATTCCAGAAAGTGCGCCCGCACTTCTACATCTAATATTTTGCCATCCTTTCTACGTTGTTTGGAGAAAAAGGTAAGCGCTTCTCTTTGACGTAGCTCCTCCCAATGCAATGGCCATTTTTCCTTTGTATAGTTTGGATCGATATCAGGTATACTTAATGAAAGGAGTTCTGATCTTGTATATTGAAGCATCGTGCAAAATGCAGGATTGAAATCGACGATTTGTCCATTTTTTGAAATCCACAAAATAGAGCTTGTGGCGTTATCGATAGAAAATCTGGAAAGTTTTAATTCTGTTTCTGCTTTCTTGCGCGCCGTAATATCATCGTATGTACCCAGCAAGCCTATCACATTTCCCGCCTGATCCTTTAGCGGAACTTTGCTGGTCAGCCTCCAAAGCACAGTTCCATCTTTTTGGAGTTGCGTTTCCTCAAAAAAAAGTCTCTTTTCAAGAGTAGACATAACGCGCTGATCATCGCTTACAAACTTGTCAGCAATGTCTTTATCAAAAAGTTCGTGATCGGTTTTTCCAATTAAGGCCTCGGGCGATAAGTAACCCAAGTCGTTTGCCGCTATCTGATTACAACCTTTAAAAACTGAATTTCTGTCTTTCCAAAATACGCGGGTTGGTATAGAATTCAGTACGGTATGCAGGAAACGCTCGGATGATTTTACTGCTTTCTCTGCAAGAAATTGCTGCGAAACATCGTGAAGCACCATCAAAATCACGGAACGGCCTTCAATGTTAATCTCGTGCGCAAAAATGCGGACATACAACGTGGCTCCTGCGTCAACGGGATATTTCACCATATGCCCTTCGAGACTATTGCGTTGTCGAAAAGTTTCTAAAATTTTTCGAAAATCTTCTTCGGATGAAAATCCCAATTGCACGGGTGATTTGCTTATAAATTCATCACGGGTGCGGCCGTGAAGCTTACAACAGGCGGCATTCACTTCCAAAAAATCACCGTTTGGCGACATGATAGCCTGAGGTAACGGGCTACGTTCAAACAGCATAGTATACAATTCACCAGACGCTGGTTTGAAGACGTTTCGAAACCACCTCACTATTTTGCTTGTAATCATTCTTCGCGGCCTCGCTTTAAAGATAGAAACCGATTCAAAGCGAAAGATAATTTAAGGA
>DASQTN010000193.1:0-2529 GCA_035641895.1 Chryseolinea sp.
CGAGTTCTCATAATATGTTTGTGATGTAGAAACAAACCAATTTAAAACATAAAAACGACGATCATGGAAACAGCAGAAAAAACAGCGATTACAGTAGAAGCTCTCGTTAAAGCACCAGTTGAAAAAGTTTGGAAGTATTGGAACGAGCCGGAACACATCAAGCGTTGGGCTTTTGCATCTGACGACTGGCATGCGCCATTTTCTGAAAACGATGTGCGCACGGATGGAAAATTTAAAACGACGATGGCAGCGAAGGATGGTAGTTTTAGTTTTGATTTCGAAGGGGTGTATACGAATGTTCAGCCAAATAAATTGATCGAGTACACTATGGGAGATGGACGTAAAGTAAAGGTCATTTTCACAGAAACCGGGAATGAAACGAAAGTTACGGAGACGTTCGATCCTGAAAGCACAAATTCAGTAGAAATGCAGCGCGGCGGTTGGCAGGCAATTCTCGACAACTTCAAGAAACATACGGAAAATAATTAAGTAACTATTTTTGAGATCCATCAGGTGCCTGGAGCCTGATGGATCTTTTTAGACCGTTGCTGCAATCTTTAAATCTAAAGCAACTATACCGCTGGTGGCAATTTCGGACAGCCTGACCGTTAGCCTGCGACCTGGAGGGCGTTAATTAACTAAGTAACTGGTGTCGCTTTACTCTTGTAGGATTATGCTTCACAAGTTTTTGTCGCGATTGCCCCCAAGACCGCCGGATTCACAGCCTTAATGCTGCTCGGAGATTTTATAAATTTGTATTAGGCAGTTAAGCGTGGTACACTTCCTCTAAACCTGCTTTACCAAAAAAACTCAAACCCTAAACATTACAACAATGGCACATCTTAATCCTTATCTGACTTACAATAACAATTGCCGTGAAGCAATGACCTTTTACAAAGATTGTCTGGGGGGTGATTTATTTCTCCAAACGGTGGGTGAGCTTCCTGCGATGGCAGAGAAGATGCCACCAGAAATGAAGAACAATATTTTACATTCAACCTTAACAAGTGGAGATATTGTGATCATGGCGTCTGACCTGAATCGTGAGACTCCGGTAGAAGGAAACACCGTTCACCTATGTATCAATTGCAAAACTGAAAATGAATTAAATAATTTCTTTTCAAATCTTTCGAGAGGAGGGAAGATCACTGAACCGATATCGGATATGCCTTGGGGTGCAAAGTATGGAGCGCTTACCGATAAGTACGGCAAACACTGGCTATTCAATTTTAGTAAAGTGTAGAAGGTAGAATTTCCAGGAGATTCGTGGTGTTTCGATTAAGGAAATGGATTACCTATTTAAGGATTCATTTCCTCAATCTTATTCTTTGCCGCGTTGAGAGAACCCTCAATGGTTTGCACATCGGTTATAAAAACGGTATTGTCGGAACCATTTCTGTCAAACTTCATGTACCACCTGCCTGTACCTTCAGTGATAAAGTATCCCAATTGAAATCCGTCGGGAGTGACAAATTTATTCTCTACATAGTCCGGCTTGGTTGCCTGATCAGCCATCGCTTCATTTTTCAGAACTGCGAGCGCTTTAATCACTTCCAGTAGATCGGTGTATTCAATCGAAGCGCCGTTGTCTGCATTTTTGCTTTCTTTCTCTATCAGATAAAAGTATTTAAATTCCTCGTCAACGATTACTTTTCTCACTCGCGTCTCAGCGACTTCACCCAAAAATAATTTCAATGAGGGCATTCTGTAGTCAATAAATTTTGTAATTGTGCCGGTCTTGGAAGCAAATGCTTCCATTTTTGTGTCTGTCGAATTGCTTGCATCTTTTTTGTCTTGGGCAAAAGCAAAATGCAGTGTAAACAGCATCAGGAAGACCGATTTGGTGGCGTGAGCCATGGTGATTTTGGTTTAGGTTTTCTTAATTGGCTATCAAATGGGTCAAGAGGGCTAATAGCCCATTATGAAGAAAGGGCTTAGCGGTGGTACTAATGTAAAAATTCCATTACGAAATTCAAATAACCCCAGGCGGCTGTAAGGCTAAAGGAGCTTTACAAACGCGACTTATGTCTTTTTTGATGAGACGTTCTCTGATTGCCGGTACTTCATGTTTTTCGTAATTGATGGCGATTTTGAAGATTCCGGTAAATATTGCATATAGGGCAACTTTATGTCTGACAGTATGAAAATTAAAATCGTTTGTTTGCTTTTGATGGTCACAATTGGCTCATGTGATAACGTTAAAAATGTCACAGAGCAAAAAGAGAACGGGAATCCGTTGGAGGGAACATGGAAGCTGATTTCTGGAACCATCATAGAAAAAGGAGACACTATTATCACGGATTACACAGGTAATCAAAGCATGATTAAGATTATAAACAAAACACATTTTGCTTTTTTGAATCACGATTTAAAAATACGAAAAGACTCAACGTCGGTCTTTGTAGCTGGCGGAGGCGTCTACACACTGGAAGGAGATCAATACACCGAATACTTGGAATATTGTAGTGCACGGGAGTGGGAGGGAAATACATTTCAGTTTACGATCACGGTGAAAGGGGACACTTTGAC
>DASQTN010000194.1:0-4828 GCA_035641895.1 Chryseolinea sp.
CTTCGGGGACAAATCGAACGCGCCCTCGCAACATTAACGGAAAAAGAAAGAGACGTTATCGTTCATTACTTTGGACTCGGTGGTACTCAGGCAAAATCTCTTGAAGATATCGCTGACCACTTTCAGCTTACGCGGGAAAGAGTTCGTCAGATAAAAGAACATGCGCTCCGTCGGTTAAGGAATACGTCGAGAAGCAAATCATTGAAGTTGTTTTTGGATTAAACGTCGGTCCACGAAGCTGCAGCGTTTTGAATCACTACAAGCAAAGCGGTCACGACACTTTGAACATCTTGGAAGAGAACAATAATTCCCTAAGTGCTTCAATGGCTTTCGTGCTTTGCCCTTGTACTTCTACGAGCAGTAATACAAAAGATTCGAATTTAACAGCAAGTTTAGAAGTACTTAAAAACTGAAGTAGACCTTAATATCCAAACCCGCACAAAGCGAGGGTGAAGTTTAAGGCCTACTACAGTCCTACACTGCAGCTTACTGTTACCTGAATTTCATTTTATTTACCAGATCCCCCACTTTTTCACCTTGCACCAGTGCAACGTCTGCCGAAGGTTTATAATGAATACCGGCTAAAACTCGTGACCATGCTGCCTCTGAAGCATACTCTTTCAAATTGTTGTACGACCTTGCTCCATGTATATTTTCGTGTGTCCGGTCCGTAAATGAATAGTTCTTACCAAAGATGTTTTCCAACACCGTAGAAGAAGCTGCTCCTACCGTGGCATGTGCAGAAGGGTACTCAGGATGTGCAGGCGTTCCTATAACTGTATTCCATGTGGAATATCCCATCACGTTTCTGATATACGACACAGGACGAATTAAATTGTGGGTATACTTCGCCTTGAAGACTGATATGTTAGCTTCGTTGAGCGCGATGCCATGCTTTGCATAAGTGATAGCTGCCTGATCAAGCGTAAGTTTATTTTCTTGAATTAACTGAGTTGCTATGTGCGTATAGTGGCTAGGTGTATTATAATTGCCAGGAATGTCCGCCCAGTGTTTTACAATTAAGTTGTCATCATCTTTGAGTGAAAGAGAAATGTCGTGGACATCTTTAGCCATTTTATAAAAATCGGAATCCGGATTTTCTGAATATGCTATTGGTGGAGGTGGCGCGGTCGAAAGCGCGCTGTTGGCAATGAATGAACGGTTATCGCCCCAGTATGGCCTTGATGGCTTTGCAAAAGTTGGTGGTGTAGGAATCCATGCCCCGTCACCCGTTGGCACGTCATAGGTGCTGCTCGTTGCACCGAGATATCCTTCATGACCGCCATCGGTTTTCGACCATTCGAAAATGCTGTTTGCGATTTTCCTTCCGTAGTCTGCCGACTCGCTAACAAGTTGTGTGTTAGTTTCTTTTTCGTATTCAGAATTTAAAGCGGACTCAAGCGAGTCAATAGTAACTTTATTTGCATCTGATGTGTTGGCGTATAAATTTTTCAAAATAAATGCCATGGCGGCGTTGGCACTAGCAGACCAATGAATCACCTGATGTTTTGGAAGTGTATTTATATCGGTGCCGATCAAAGGAGAAGCCACTGAATTATAGCCAGGCATTCCTTTTAGAACAGATTCATACAACGTCAGGCCTGAGTAGGCATAGGAACGGCCTGAAACCAGCGGATCAAACCCGGTCGTTTTTTTGATCAACTTTTGCTGAAGAGTAATCCACTTAAGCGCAACATCGGCCGGATATTTTTTAACGAGGTTACCGAAGATGATATCTCCCTTGGAGGAACCGGTGGGTAATTCATCACAGCTGATGAAGAAACATGTTAGGATTGCGGAAATCAGGATGTTTTTTTTCATACGATAAAATTTTTATTTAAGTGAAAGTATTGTAGATAAGTCGCGTCCTTATTGCACTCGGGATTGAGTAAGAAGTGGGCTTCTTTGAGAAGTAGTTTTTAAAGAATCAGTATTTCTGTTGAAAATCTGAAATTTGTTTTTGGTTCAGCTCATGATCAACGTAAGCATCGGTTTTCGAAACTGGCAGGAGTATTTCAGTTTGATCTTTAAAAGATTTAACTAGTCGGGCATCATTTCGGTAAGCTTCAAGTTCCCAGGGACGTGGGTCGCCGTGTTCGGCATTGTGGGAAGAATATTTTTGTCCTTTCCACATAACCTCGCGCTTACTGTTGACGATTAGTTCTCTCTTCGCATATTGTTTGACATGGATCATTTCATGAGCCAGCACAAGCCTTTGTAGGAATTTAGGCTGACGCGCATCCATATACACTTTAATGTTCAGATAACCGCTGTCTTTTTTTAAATCTGCGCCATTCACGCAAATAGTAATTCCAGCATAATTTTCTGGTACTGTGCGGGAAAAAATAATGGCGAGACGCACATTTTCGCGGATATCCAAATACTCCAGGTACTGCGCTACCTGTTTAAATACGATCACTGAATCTGCGCATCCTATAACTTTCACGATCGGTTGAGAGAAGGCAACATTCATCCAAAAGATACAGGCGACAGTGAGCAAAACTTGTTGAATCCGTTTCGGAAAACGTTTACAATTTTGAATTCCGCGTGGCATACTCAGACACAATGGTCGAATCGTGGTGACTGGAAAATTTATTCCGGTGACACAGAGCTGGTCCTTTTTCATTTGATAAATTTTAAATTGAATTTTTGCTTTGCTGAAATAAACCTACTGCGGTTAAGAGGATAAAGCTCTTGGGAGTGCGTAACTGGCGGGCTAGGTAAGCAGTTGGCTATTTTGAGAAAGTAGTTTTTAACGTACCTTCCATTGCCCTTTAGGAAAATTGAGATTTGATCCCGGAATTCCGCTACCCGACTTCTGTGATATGATTATCTTTTATTCTGTAAGGTTGAGATCTGATCACTTGTGGTATCGCTAGTGCCTAAACAATGAACTGTTGCAAGTCTATATCCAGCAATTGCCCAAGTGTAGACAAATCCTGATTACTTAAGTGATGTCTAAAAAATTTTTGAGGTCGATTAGGTTTCTTTGTGTGTGTTCACTGGCCACGAGCTTAATAGATCCAGGTCACTATGATCACAAAGGAGACACAATGGTCACTACGTGAAGCGGTGAAAATGCGTCGTGGCCTTTTTGACTCGTCGTGGACATTGTGACCTGCATAAATAAAAAACTGTAAACCTTTTAGACGTCAATACCAACAACAAATGCCGGCCACCAGGAAAACTACTCATCATAACAGTTCAACCACTCACGATTTCCGCAGACTACTCACTTCCCTGTTTTCAGCCAGCTTATTGTTGTATTTTGAATAAGCGAAGACAATTTATTGAGCTGGGCCGGCCATGAAAACGAATGACTTCACACCTAACGTAATATTTAGACCAGCATTCGTTAAGAAGCTTTTACTGGAATTCTCTATGATTTATCTTTATTTATCGATACGAAATATTCAACGCAGTTTACTCTAGCTATTTCGATGATGCCATGCTCATATAATGACAATTTTCCACGAACCTTAAAAAGAAAATATCTGGTTCACGTCGTGTTGATAGCTCTAGTGTTGGCCGCTATACCGGGTTATTCGTTTCGGGTCAATTTAAAGGTGGATAGCTTGAAAGCGTTGCGTCCGGTAGCCGTCGATACGAATGGAGTCAATCAGCTGAACGAGTTGGCAAGGCAATTCTGGATGTCTCAGCCGGATAGGGCCAGGCTCTACGCGCAGGATGCTCTGAACGAGTCCAAAAAAATTAGCTATCGGAAGGGAGAGGCCGAGGCGCTTCGTATTATAGGCTGGTCATTCCATTACGAGAATAATGTGGTAAAAGCGGAGACTTATATGAAGAAGGCGGTATTGATGTTCGAGGAGATATCGTTCGAACCTGGTTTAGCGGCGGCGTTGAACAATCTGGGTGCGATCAATATTAGTAGTGGTGATTACGCTGAAGGTTTGCAAGCATCAGAGCGAGCTCTTGTAATTTTTCAGAAATTAGGCAATCAGCAAGCGATAGGATCGGTCCTCAATTACATTGGCGTCAACTATCAAAACCAGGGAAATTATGATAAGGCAATCGAGTATTGTTTGCAGGGTCTGCAAATACGCCGGAAGATTCAAGACCATCCCGGAATAGCATTCTCGCTCATTAACATGGGAAATATGTATTTAGCCGCCGATGAACTAAAATCAGCGCTAGAGTACTATCAACAAAGCTTAGCCTACAGCCAGGAGAAGGAACTGCCTTCTCTTGAATTTTCCCTGCTGCAACTTGGAGAAACCTATCGCCGGTTGGGCCAGTACGACACAGCGCTACTTTATTTGCAGCGGATATTAAAAACAAATTCAAACCATGTACTCGCGCTTAACGCGGTGGGAGAAGTTTATTTTGCCAGGAAAGAATACGAACCTTCCCTAAAGCACCTGTTGAAAAGTTTATCGCTGCTGGAAAAACGCAATGACAGAACTCACGCAAACGTCCTTAATAACATAAGCAACGTATATAATGCTCAAAAGCGATACCCGGTAGCATTATCTTATGCACAACGAAGCCTTGCTCTGTCGCGGCAATTGGGCAGCAAACAAGAAATAAAAAACGCAGCACAAACGTTATCCCAAATTTATTCAGGACTGCATGATTTCGCGCACGCCTATGAGTACCAGCACCTGTACGTATCACTAAAAGATTCGATCACCTCTCAGGAATATACCCAGCGCTTAGCTGTGCTGGAAGCAAATCTCGAGTTAGCGAAAAAACAAGCGCACATAGAGACGTTGACCCAGGAGCAGCAACTTCACAACCAAGAGTTGAAGCGGCAGGCAATTCTACGCAACTTTTTTATGGCTGGGCTAGGATTTACGCTGGTGCTGGG
>DASQTN010000195.1:0-4269 GCA_035641895.1 Chryseolinea sp.
TTAAACCAAGGCCACCACCGAATCCCCCGAGCGCAGGTTCCGTCACCAGAAATGGAATGGGAACAAATCCATGGACATCGATAAGAAAATTGCTAAAATCAAAGGCACCATCCAGCGAGTCGCGGAACATGCTCTGTCCGTTCTTTTTGGTTTGTGCTTTAGCCGAAACGAAACACACTATAAAAATAAAGACCACTGAATTTCGTAACATCTTTAACTTTCCAATAAATCGAAATGACCTTGTCGATCATTATCATTTTGCCTGAGGGTGGGTTGGAGTAGTGCCACCTGACCAGCACTACTCGTTACATGTCTTTACCTGTAGCTATGAGGCATGTAATTACCGCCCAAACATTAGGCCTATATTTAATGTCAGATAAGATTGGCCGTCTAGCTCTGACGTTTCGAAGCAATTGTTATATCGTGCTGAAAGAAAACCCCATACTCCGGTTGAGGCGCCCATTCTGACGCCCACTTCAGGAGCAAGGCTAAATTGCCACGTATCGGTATCGACATAAAATTGCCCCATCTCAGTGTTAATCTCGTTGTAGGTTACTCCAATCCCCAACCCCACAAATGGTGAAAAATTTTCTTCAGGTGAAAAATAATAGTCACCCACAAAAAGAATAGGCAAGCTATTGATGTATCGATATTGTACACCGGAAACAGACAATGCTCCATCATCGCTGCTGTAAGTGCCGTAGTCCTTTTGTTCGTAGAAGGTGTACCACGCGGTGCCTATCCCAATAGCGATATTGGGTTGAAGATGATATCGATAATCCAGGGAGATACCCCTGAAGCTTGTCTCTCCGATGTAATCGGATGTATTGCCCAATGGAAAGTTCATTGCGTATTGAACAGTGAACGTACTTTGTGAAAAGGCCTGGCTGGCGATCATCAGGAATACGATTAGTATAGTGATTTGTCTCATAATGCAACTGTTTTAGTCTACAGATAGGTAAGGTGATTGCTCAAAAGCCTGGTCAATAGAGCTAGAGATTCTGCTGCTGATTTGTGATGTAGATCCTTCCAACAAACCATTTAAAATACTGGACCACACCACCGGAATGTTGTCGGCTGCGGTAATTCCGTCCGGGTAGGTCATTTGAAGAAAAACACTGCCCGACGTGTAGCTTCCACCATAAATTGGATAAGGATAATACCAACCCCACCAATAGTATGGATAATACCAGTCCCAATACCAGTAGTCATAATAATAGATTAAAGTAGTTGATTGCATTGCAGACGGTAGGATAATCATGTCGGCCTGGTCTGCACTAACTTCCGTCCACCCGTATTTTTCCATGTTTTCACGGATACGGTCCAAGATCAGGGCGGCGGTCGCGTCATTCACGAACTCGGGATCTTCCCCCTCCACCAGATTCCCTGTGATCTTTACGATTCTGTCTGGAAGTGCGTAGGTATTGTGCTCATCAAAGTCAAAATCGACATCATGGTTTGTCACAACCAAATCCAGATCTTCAATGTATTCTGGCCCGTTAGGATAGCATCCCGACAGCATAGCAACAGTCAGGAGGGTGGCAATTGGTTTACTTTTCATAATTAGTTAAATATTAAATAATGATTAAGTAATGGTGATTGAGTAATAAACACTCGAATCGCCTTGACCAGCCTCTCAGTTGTAGCCGAACTGTTACTTAGCTGAAATCAGTGGCCATAGTTACCCGTTATTTGCGAGCGAGGGTAGTTAAACACCGTTAAATACGGTTACCGGGTGGAGGCAAAAAAGTCCTTACACATTCTAAGAGATTTATGAATTGGTAAGCAATGGCACATGTATGGAGGCAAGCCGGGTCAGGCGAAGAGCATACTTAAGAAAGGTTTGTAACAACCGACAGTCATGGTAAAAATGACAACGACTACAAGTTTTTCGACCCCGTTCATGACTTCTTTTACGATCTTGTCGGAAGAAAAAAGTTTTTTTAATCCAGCTTCCGAAAGATCAACAAATGGAAATTGGCGTTTTAGTTGGTCCAGGAATGCTCTGCCTTTTTCCGGTTGGTCTAATTGCGCATAAGCTGCTGCTTTGATGAGGGGAATCCACGCAACATTCATATTTACGCGTTCAGCCCAGAAAATGGCATCCGCATAAAATGTTCGGTGATAGGAATAGAAACTATAACTTAGAATTTGCCACCACGGGAGGTGAGAGTTCAGTTTCACTACCTTATCCAATATTTTTACGCCATTCTCAAAATCACCAGCAAAAATCAGCATAGCGCCCATCGCACCCCTGTAGTCAATTGATTTCGGATTTACCTCTAACCCTTGCTCTAAGGCATGGATACATTCGTCGTTTCTCTGGTTAAGAAGAAAATGAATCGCGAGCGCGAGATATCCCTGCTCACAATAAGGATTAATGTCAATGGCTGTCTGAGCATATGATGCAGCCAGGTCTGTGCGCTTAGTATCGGAGGGCTGTAACAACAACGTTTCGCCCGATATTATTTCGCTCAGATAGGCAAAGGCCATAGCATTGTCGGGCTCTCTTTTTATGACTTCTTCGTAGTATTTCTTCGCCTTTGTAATCGTAGGTTTATCGAACTTATGGGCATACTGCCGGTACCAGTAAATAAAAGGTTCTCCATTAGGCGATTGCCGTAAAGACACTGATTTTTTTTCGATTTCATAACGAACAATAATACCATTCATTCCGGCCACGTCGGCTAAAATCTTATCGACGACCTCAACCTGGAACTCACCAAATTTTTCATTGAATTCTTTTTGCTCGAATGTATGCGCCCACAGCTGATCACCGGTAGCCACAACGTTAAGCTGCACATAAAGGCGAATAGCCCCTTCAAGAAGATGGACACTGCCTGTAAGTATATAATCGGCCCCTAAGGCAATGCCCGTTGTCCGGATATCAGCGTACTGAGAAACTACCTGCCCGCCGGAATAATACGATACGACTTTAAGGTTCTGAAATAAGGTCAGTTCGGTGCTTATATATTCACCAATGCCTTGTGTGAAATATTTTAGCATTTCGCCGTGGCCGATTTTTTTAAATGGCAATACGGCAATGGAAGATTTGTGATTTGATTTAATTTTCGCCGGTCTGCCTTCTAGTTCATCGTTTCCATTACTGTTTAAGGGAACGGAAATTTCTGGTAACGTGGCGTCGTCTGTCGGAGTAATCAAAGCTATCTCGCGCAATTCAAAAGTAGGCACATAACTTCCTTTGGGGATAATGATCATAACGCGATCGCCAGAGCCTTCTTCGTAATAATATTCCTTTAGCGCACGCCGAAGCCTGCCTGCATGTATTCTCACGATCGAATCTAACTGAGGATTAAAATCAGATTCCTTTTTCAACGCATGAACACCTATAGTGTATTCCTTTAATTCATCACCTCTGCCATTCAGCGTTTCACGAACAATGAAATTGAGAAACTCTGACAGTACATTTGAGCCAGATAATTGCGACGAGCCTAGGACCCGCGCCAATTGCGAAAGTATTTCTTTGCTAGTAAAATTTTGCATACCGCCTTCTTTTACCGTAAATAACCGTTAACAACTTATTCCTTTCTTTTCAGCCACCTACATTCGACTCACTATCAGTAAAAGTTTAACCCATTAATCTGCGAATTAAGGTACGCAAAAAATAACTTTCTGCTTTTATTTGATTATAAAAAAGCAAGCGGAAACTCGTGTAACAACCCCTAGGGGGGAGAACAATCGATGCAGCCGGGATATTGGAAGCTAGTTGCAATCGGTTCAATTTTAAGATTTCATTCTTAAATTTAGTTTACACCATTTTAAGTTTTTTCGTTTCCTTGTTTGTGAAGACCAACCACCTATGAAAAAGCTACTTCTAATCATCCTTTTTGTCGGTGGATTGAGCGTTCAGGCGCACGAGAGAGAGTTATTTACCATTGATGCTAAACCTATCTCGTCGCAGGCGATCCCGTCAGATCTGATGAAATCAATAAAGCAAGATTTTCCAGGCAATGAAGTCGTTGAATATTACCTGCTCACAGCAGATAAGGTTAATCCTGAATGGGCAGTCGTAATGGAAGACAACCTGAAGCCTACTATCAGTTTCGAGTTTGAAGTTTCGAGTTTGAAGTTGGAATAACCATGTTACTTCGAATAACCTCGAACTTCAAACTCGAAACTAAAATCGTTTAACCGTTAATAACCTGTTTTTCTTGGAAGGCGCTTTATAATCCTGTTATCATTGATGATTAATTCGTAGACCACCATTTTACAAGCAGCCGATGCCTATTCCACGAGAGTTGAATAATG
>DASQTN010000196.1:0-5032 GCA_035641895.1 Chryseolinea sp.
CGTGGAGCCGATGGCAATTAATCAGGATTTGAAAAATCGTGTACTGGGTCAGGCCTATTTTCTGCGAGCTTTGGGACATTATCAACTGACGATCTATTACAAGGATGTCCCCATCGTTACCGCCGTTGCAAAAACCGTTGAAGAAAGATATCCTGAAACCAGTAGCCAGGCCGATGTTTGGAATCAGATCAAGGCTGACCTTGAGCAAGCGAAAACTTTGCTGCCTGTAAATTATATCGGTGTCACAGGAATCGACCAAGGACAAAACCAACGTGTGAAATTGGATGCTGCACGGGCTCTTTTGGGAAAAGCTCATTTGTATACGCAAGAGTGGCAAGCAGCAGAAACCGAGTTTGAAGCGATCATTGATGACGGACGTCATGCTCTTACACAGAATTACGCTCACAATTTTACAGAAGATCCGGGCATAGAACTAACAAACCCAGAACCCATCTTCCAGGTGGAATTCACAAACGACGAATCACCTGATCTGAATTGGGGTGGCGTACCAAGCGCGACATGGAGACAATTCTCCGCGGTAGCGCCTACATATGCCGCCAGAGGTTTTGGCTTTTACGATTTCTTCCCCACAAAATGGCTTTACGATCAAATGAAAACCGAAAAGACCATTGGTGGGAAAACGGATCCTCGCTTGCTGGCTACGATTTTGTCATATGAACCGGCTGATGGATACACCACTGCATACACAAAGAACTGGTTAACGGAGGCAGAGTTTGCAGCAGACGAAATTTTTATTAAGAAATTCACCAGAGCCGACCTTGGCCTGACCAGTGAAACGGCACAATTGAATTCTGGAATCAATTATCCCCTAATACGCTATGCGGATGTACTGCTCATGAATGCAGAAGCAAAAAATGAATTGGGCAAACCTGCGGAGGCGGCCGCGTTGATACAACAAGTCAGAGATCGCGCAACATTGCCTGATCGCGAGGCGGAATTTGCAGCGTTATCAAAAGAGCAAATGAGAGATCGGATTGCGCATGAACGGCTGATGGAATTCGCTATCGAAGGTAGCCGTATCAATGATATTATTCGTTGGGGTTGGTTTAATGATCCAGCCAAGGTTGCAGAGTTAAAGGCACACGATCCGGAGTTTGCAAATTGGGTGCCCGGAAAAGAATACCTTCCAATTCCGCAAATTGAGTTGGACAGAAATCCGAACCTCAGCAAGAATTCGGCTAATTAAGATTTGGGTTTAAATAAGTTGCTATTGGCATAGGGACCTTCCAAGGTCCTTATGTTGATGCAGCACCTTAACTTCCCCTAGAAATTCTTTAAATTCAATTCTGATTTTAACTGAGAACAAACCTCCGGCTGCATGGGAAAAGAAAAATTGATGGAATGGCCGTTCTTTCTATCGTTTCTTTTGCTTTCCTGTTGCCAATCTTCTCCCCAAAGAACCGTTGAACCATTATTTGAATCATTGTCGTCCGATGTAACGGGTATTCGGTTTAACAACAAAATTACTACCGACGATTCCGTCAACGTTCTTAGCTATGAATACTTATACAACGGGGGGGGTGTAGGGATTGCAGATTTTAATAATGATAGTTTGCCTGACGTTTTCTTTTCCGGCAACATGGTTTCAAGCCGGCTATATCTTAACCGAAAAAACTTTGTATTTGAAGATATCACTGAAAGTTCGGGAATTGATACCAAAGGTATCTGGGCCTATGGCGTTTCTATCGTAGACATCAACCAGGACGGATGGCAGGATATTTACCTCTGTACCGGAGGGATGAAGAATCGCGATAAAGATGTCACCTCCAACAAGCTTTACATCAACAAAGGTGATTTGACATTTGTTGAATCCGCCGAAGAATATGGTTTAGCCGTGACCGGAGAGTCTATACAATCAACTTTTCTGGACTATGATCGTGATGGCGACCTAGATATGTTTCTGATGAAAGGAGGAGGGTTTGAAAAGTCGGCGATCACACCATTTCCGATTTCTAACGATGGGAGCAGCAGAAACACCGACAGGCTTTTCAGAAATGATTTTGACAATACTTCAGGCCATCCCGTTTTTACCGATGTCTCCAAAGAGGCAGGCATCCTTCTTGAAGGATTTGGATTAGGGGTCTCCGTGTTGGACATCAATGTTGATGACTGGCCGGATCTGTATGTGACAAACGACTATCTATCCAAAGATCATCTTTATGTCAACAATCAGGATGGCACCTTCACGGACGAAGTGGATAAATACTTCAAGCATGTTAGTCATTTTGCGATGGGAAATGATGTGGGCGATATCAACAACGATGGACGACAGGACATTATTACCGTCGACATGCTTCCGGAAGATAATTATCACCGCAAAATAATGTTCGGTCCAAATCAATATGATAAATTCTACTTCGCTGTTGCGCAGGGATATGGTTATCAATACATGAGAAACACGCTTCAAGTGGCGAATGAGAATGGATCGTATAGCGAGATTGGTCAGCTCGCTGGAATCGAAAAAACAGAATGGAGCTGGGCACCCCTTATCGCAGATTTTGATAATGATGGATTTCAGGATATTGTCATTTCCAATGGATATGGAAAAGATGTCACCAACCTTGACTATCTCAAATTCATGCAGCCGATGCTGGGATTGTCGAAAGAAGAAAGAAGAAAGAAACTGCTGGATAGGCCTGCCGTTATCGTTCAGAACTTTGCCTTCAAAAACAATCGAGACAATACATTCACAAAAGTTTCTGAAGAATGGGGCTTTGGTGTTCCCTCTATGTCAAGTGGTATGGGCTACGCCGATTTTGATTTGGATGGTGACCTCGACTTGGTCGTAAACAACATTGATCAGGAAGCCTTCGTCTTCAGGAACACAACGCGCGACAAGAATCTAAAGGCCACTCATTACATTAAGGTCAAGCTGGCGGGTGCAGAGAAAAACAGGGATGGTTTGGGAGCAACGGTCACCATTCGATCCGGAAATCTCCTATTGTCGAAATATGTAACGCCAGTTCACGGTTTTGAAAGTTCCATCGAAAATATTGTACACTTCGGCCTTGGTGAAAACTCGATCATTGATTCCATAACGGTCAAATGGAGTGATGGCAGAATAAGCATAATTACAAATTCGGGAATTAACAAGATGATTACGGTCGCTCATGAGGGCAACACGCAATCCTCAAGAAGTCCAGTAGCTTCGAAACCAATTCTTACAAGTTCACATGACATTCAATTCCGACACCAGGAAAATGAGTTCAATGATTTCTTATATCAGCCTTTGTTGCAGCATAAACTGTCTCAAAACGGTCCAGGCATAGCGGTCGGCGATGTTAACAATGACGGATTTGAAGATATTTTTATCGGCAGTTCTTATCGGTTGCCGGGGCACTTGATGATTCAGGATAGAAAGGGAGGGTTCACCATTCGAAAATTCCTCGATGACTTTGAAAGTGAAGACCAGGGTGTTTTGTTTTTTGACGCCGATGGGGATGGCGACGACGATCTTTATGTAGTGAGTGGGAGCGTTGAATTTTTTGAAGGGCACCAATTTTATCAGGATCGTCTCTACCGAAATGATGGCAAAGGAAATTTCAAGAAGGATGCGGCTGCCCTACCTAAAATGACCCAAAGTGGATCGTGCGTCGTAGCCGGTGATTTTGATTTGGATGGTGACCTGGATCTTTTCGTTGGAGGTCGTTCCGTGCCTGAAAAATATCCGGTTGCGGCCAACAGTTTTCTCTTGAAGAATGAGAAGGGAAACTTTATTGATGTAACAAATCAAATCGCTTCTGACCTTCAGGCCGTAGGCATGGTGAATTCTGCCTTGTGGACCGATTATAATAATGATAACGCGCCCGACCTGATCGTCGCTGGGGAAGCGATGCCAATCAAAATCTTTAACAACATAGAAGGAAAATTTTCGGATGTTACAGCGGCAAGCGGACTGCGTGATAGCGATGGATTTTGGAATAGTCTCGTTGCCGGTGACTTTGACAATGACGGTGACATGGATTACGTCGCGGGTAACCTGGGCGTTAATGGACCGATGAAGGCTGCAACAACTGAACCCATTGTTATTAATTACGCTGATTTCGATGGCAATGGTTCTATAGAGCCACTCATTGGCTATTACGAATCTGGCGTTAACTACCCGATTCCTGCCTTGGACATTTTAGCCAGCCAGCTACCGTCCCTAAAAAAGAAAATATTGCAGCATAAAGATTATGCTAGATACTCCATGGATGACCTCGTTGGAATAACAGGAACAAGCAATTACAAAAGTATCTACTGCAAAACCCTTCAATCATCCTTTATTAGAAATAATGGTGACGGAAAATTTGACCTGATACCATTACCCCAACAAGCACAGTTCGCTCCTGTATTTGGATTGCTGGCGGAGGATATAAATGGTGATGGGAACCTCGATCTACTTGGTGTTGGGAATTCCTATGCTCCGGAAATTGTGTACGGAAGGTTTGATGCCCTTCAAGGTGTCACATTTCTTGGCGATGGAAAAGGAAACTTCAATTTTATCGGGAGCAACACTTCTGGCTTTTTCGTCGATGGCGACGCCAAAGGAATTGCGAGAGTTGAAATCCCTGGTGCTACCCGAATCATCGTTACGCAAAACAATGACTCGCTTCGTTCATTCACCACCAGTTCAATTGAGCGATCAAAAATAAAACCGCTGAAAGGTGAAACATACGCAATGATTTTCTTGAAAGATTCAAGGGCAAGGAAACTCGAATTGAGTTATGGATCTACCTATTTGTCGCAGTCTTCCAGAACGATCTTAGTCGGAGCTTCGGTCGATTCGGTTCGGATATTCAATATCTCCGGCAAAGTGTCGCGAACCGTAAAGACAAATCAGTTGCCATGAGGTCTTTTCAATCGCTTGCCAACGAATCACATCAGCGCAAACGACAGCTATTCATTTACCCTTTTAAAATCGAAGATAAAGTGACAATACTATCCTAAAACAAGAGTATGAAATCAATAAACTACAATATTTGCCTCACATTCATTTTCTTAAGTCTCGTTGGATGCAAAAACAATGAAA
>DASQTN010000197.1:0-4611 GCA_035641895.1 Chryseolinea sp.
GTTGCGGCATGAAAGTGCATTGCGTAAATCGAGTTCGGAAGCTGCGCGATTACAGCACCGGTTTCCGGATCAGCCAAATTCCACATTACCACCATGCCATCGCCAGCGCCAGAAAAATAAATAGCATCGTCGGATGAAGGAGCTAGCGTATATACGCAATCACGATGACCAGTTAATGTGTGAAGTTTAGATACCTGAACGTTGGGCATTAAGGGGATTTTAGATTTTAGATTGACGATTTTAGATTGTGGAGCACAAGAAAACTTTTAGAGGATTCCGCTCACGCAAAGCCTGCCTGCCGGCAAAGGCAGGGCGCAAAGAAAGTTCTCAAAGGCCGCAAATTTAGGAACGTTTAGCTTGAGCGGTGTTGACCTTTGTGAAACCTTTGGGCCTTCGTGACTTTGTGGCATTTGATTGTAGATTTAGATTTTAGATTTTAGATTTTAGATTTTAGATTTTCTAGCGCAAAACAGCACCTGCAGAAAATGCATGAATACTTTCAGGCAAGGCGTTAATCGAATTAGAACGCAAAAACCGTTGATTAACATCGTAGACTGAGCGCTCACCTTATGTTTCTAATACCAAACAACAGCAGTTGCATGAAAGTTTGTCCCGATGACCAAAAAGCCATTTTACACGCTTCAGCAATCTTCACTGAGTCAGGTGTGTGAAGTATTGAATTTTTTCTCAAAATTGAACGATAAAGCCAGAGATACCAAATGCCGCTAGAAAAAATATCCGTTGAAGCAGGTCGTGCGTGGGCGCTATGGAAGATTACAGAGGATGAAGAAATGCTGACGCACAAGATCGAAGCTTTCGAAAAGGTGTCTGATACTTTGACAAATCCACAAAAGCGACTCGAATGGCTTGCAGGACGTGTAGCCGTAATGGAAGCGATGAAATCCCTGAACCATTCATTCCGCGGAATCACTAAGGACGAATTTGGCAAACCCTTTCTAACAGGATATGACCTTCACCTTTCACTCAGTCATTCGTTTCCCTATGTGGCTGTGTTGGTTGATGAACAGGAATCCGTAGGCATCGACCTGGAGCAACCTAAAGAAAAATTGCTGCGAATTGCTTCACGGGTACATCACGAAAACGAGTTGGTGGATTTAGGAACGGATATTGTTAAACATTGCATTTATTGGTGCGCCAAGGAAAGCTTGGTGAAATTGCATGGAAAGAAAGATCTTATATTCGCTCAAAACATGTTCATCGAGCCCTTTCAGCGCCGGCTTGAAGGAGATTTCACAGGTAAAATTATTATCGGCGGAATTGAAACCATGATACCTTTACATTACATCGTTTACACAAATTTTGTAGTCGTTTTCACTTGCAGAAATAACCATGATTAAAAACCTAATTGCCTTGGTCTTGAGCATCGGAGTGGCCACAGTTCACGCACAGTCGGTTCCCAATTTTTCACTCACCAATGTCATTACAGGTTCCATCGTATCGTTGGATACCTACCCATCTTGTTCGGGAGTAGTCATCATTTTTACGAGCAATTCGTGCGCCTACGATGAGTATTACCGAAGCCGGATCTCAGCCCTTTCGAATGAATATCAGGACAAAGTACCTGTGTTAATGGTAAATTCCGGTATTGAGCCGATTGAATCCAACGACAATATGGTAAGAAAGGCTCAGCAACTGGGACTGAAAGTTCCTTACCTGGCTGATAAAGATCAAACATTAATGCAACGGCTGGGAGCGACGAAAACACCCCAGGCTTTCCTACTTAAAAATAACGGGGGAAAATTTTCACTGGTCTACAATGGCGCAATTGACGACAACGCGCAAGTACAGGGAGATGTACGACATTCCTATCTCAAGGATGCCATTGATATAATGCTGACAAACCAAACAATTGAAACCCCTGAAGTTCGACCGATTGGATGTTCTATCAGAAAAAAATAATCGCGATAACTACAATACTGGCCGCCCACTCAGCCATATCATTGCTACAATTACTACCAACGCCACAAAATTGAAAATCGCCATGCGCTTATGTTTAGCCGCGTCGTTGGACATGCGTTTGGAGGTGGTCCTTGCCAGCGTAATGAGCACTACGGCAATCAGCATTGCAACAATATGCTCAACAGTCCAATATCGGGTAACTTTATCACCCATCGTCGTCGACCCAAACTTTACAAACGGGCTAACAAAATACAAGATAAGGCCAGCCAGCAATTGCATGTGTGTAAAAATGAATAAGTACAGACTGAACTTATTATCCCACTTGCCATAAGGCTCCTTATTCATCAAGCCGATCACGGCTTTGATGATGACGACCACAAGGGAAATGAGAATAAAATATCGGAGCAGCGAGTGAGTATGTAAAAGTCCCGTATACATATGAAGTAGTTTTTAGACCCCCGAAAATAGCACAAAAGATTGTAAAACGGATTTAGCCTGATTCAGATCTAAATTGTCAAAAAAGATCGCAGGTTGTAAAGAATTCGACCTTTGTGAATCTTGGTGCCGTTGTGTCTTGGTGGCGAGATCCCAATTTTGGGCCAAGACTCGAGGACACAAAGGATCACAAAGTTCATAAAATGATGATCAGATCTTTAGTAAAAAATATGTATACGATTTAGTTACTTTAAAACATCGTGTAGCCTAACGTGTTATTTTAGCAACCTATTAAAATTTCAAAAAATGAAACGACTACTAACCCTTGTATTTTCGCTCGGCGTGCTTTCTATTTCAGCGCAAACCCTAACCGCTAAATGGACCACTGAAGCCACTTTAAGCGTACCCGAATCTGTTTTGTTGGATTCCAAAAACAATCTTCTATATGTCTCTTCTATTGGTGGCAGTCCAGACGCCAAGGATGGTGACGGATTTGTTTCCCAAGTTACACTTGACGGCAAAATTAAAAATTTAAAATGGGCTACCGGACTGGACGCCCCCAAAGGCATGGGCCTATTTAATAATAACCTCTATGTAGCGGACATTTCCCGGTTGGTGACCATCGATACAAAAACGGGAAAAATTACGCACACCCTTGAAATTGAGGGTGCTAAATTTTTAAATGATGTGACTGTCGATAAAGCGGGAAATGTTTACGTGTCAGATAGCAACACCGGAAAAATTCATGTTGTAAAAGGCAATAAGGCCGAAGTCTATTTTGAAGGACCTGAAATCAAGGGCGTCAATGGACTGCTTGCCGTCGGCAATGAATTGTACGTCGTTGATTTCCCCAGTGGCGGCAATTATAAATTATCAGCCGATAAAAAGCTTACAAAGTTCAGCGCTACCGCAGAAGGTGCTGACGGTGTGGTCCCTGTCGGAAAGGACGAATATATCGTGTCTAGCTGGCATGGCGAAATTGCTTATGTAAATTCCAAAGGCGAATCGAAAAAGCTTTTGGATACCCGCGAACAAAAATTAAGTTCAGCTGATATCGATTATGATCCGAGCACTAAAACGGTTTTTGTCCCAACCTTTAACGCAAACACAGTGATGGCATATACGTTCTCCAAGTAAACTTAATAACTAGTCTGTCGTCATTTCGACCGATCAGAAAGACTGTTCCATAAGGAGCAGTCTTTTTTATTTTAAAGATTGCTACCTTCATAACAAGTTTTCTTTCTCTAAAAGAAACTACGTCTATGAGTAAACACATTGTCAAAGAGCTCCCGGATCTGATTCAAGCTCAAATCATAACAGAAGACACCGCACAACGAATTAAAGACTACTACGAACAACGACCCGAACAATCGACCAACAGGTTATTTATAGTCTTTGGGATCCTGGGATCATTGCTGGTAGGAATGGGAATCGTACTGATTATAGCACACAACTGGGATTCTTTATCCAAAGTTGCCAAGTTGGCTGTAGGATTTTTTCCATTGGTGATCGCGCAAGGAATATGTGGTTATGTGATCTTCAAGAAACCCGATGCAAGGCCTTGGCGGGAAGGGTCTGCAGTGTTCCTGTTTTTTGCGATTGCGATAAGCATTTCCATCGTTAGTCAGGTATACAACATAGAAGGTGATTTAGGAGGATTTCTTTTTATATGGATGTGTCTAGCCCTTCCGGTAGCCTATGTACTTCGCTCATCTGTTGCATCCTTGTTGTTTATTGTCGGAATCACCTGGTATGCTTGTGAGGTAGGATACTTTAACTATCCCAATAGCAACAGCCTTTTCTTTTGGATCTTGCTGTTCCTGATACTGCCATTTTACTATTTGGAGTTCATACGGAAAAATCTCAAAAATAATTTCTTTCATTTTCATTCCTGGCTCCTCGTCTTATCATTGACGATTTGCCTCGGCCTATTTGTAGAGCAGGCAGAGGAAATGATAGTTATTGCTTACATGAGTTTGTTCAGTGCATTTATTCTGATGAGTCAGATGAAGATATTTGAAACTGGTCGCGTTCTTACCAACGCGTATCTGGTTGTCGGCAGTCTTGGAATTATTGTTTTACTCCTGTCACTCAGCTTTGATTGGTATTGGAGTGAAATAGACAACGGCTCAATGAATGCGATCTTCGGACATTCAGAATGGATTATTTCAATTGTACTCATACTTATCTGTATCGGCCTGCTCTTGCACCTCTTAAAATCAAAGAACTGGAATGATGTGAATTCCAAATCGTATG
>DASQTN010000198.1:0-7225 GCA_035641895.1 Chryseolinea sp.
CCCAAGGTGGAGACCCAAAAATTCCCTAAAAAAAAGAAACGAAGTTCTTTACAAGGCCTATACACACGGATACATAAAATCCCAGGAAGCGTATGATTCCATAATTGCACTACCTATGGAGTTGAGGTATTCGGTCCAAAACCAGAACGCAGGTTACGCCGCCTATTTCCGCACGGCTATTGAACGTGAATTGATAAGATGGTGCAGGGCGAGAGGTCTCGATCTCTATGAAGCCGGGTTGAAAATTTATACGACCATTGACAGCAGGATGCAGCGTTATGCCGTGGAAGCAGTGGAAGAAAGTATGAGCGCGCAGCAAAGAACATTTGATGCGCATTGGAAAA
Organism: Chryseolinea sp.; assembly: GCA_035641895.1. Lineage (GTDB taxonomy): Bacteria > Bacteroidota > Bacteroidia > Cytophagales > Cyclobacteriaceae > Chryseolinea. The sequence goes on from DASQTN010000198.1 coordinate 345, forward strand.
ATAGAAATCCGTGGATTGATGACAGCGGTGACGAAATAAAGGGATTTCTGGAATCGCGGATCAAACAAACTGACGCTTACCGGCACCTGGTAAAAAAATATGGTGAGGGCAACGATTCGATACAGATCATGTTGAATACCAAAAAGCCAATGACAGTTTTCACATGGCAAGGTGATCGCGATACGCTATTCAGCTCCATGGATTCTCTGCGTTATTACAAACGGTTTCTTCAAACAGGATTCATGTCTATGGATTCTCAAAGTGGAGGTATCAAGGCATGGGTCGGAGGCATCAATCACAAATACTTCAAATATGATCACGTACGACAAGGTTCGCGTCAGCCTGGCTCAACATTTAAACCTTTTGTTTATGGAACGGCGATCGAAGCAGGATATAGTCCGTGTTATAAACTTCAGGATGTCTCGCCGACCTTTAATTTACCGGGTGGGGGAACGTGGACGCCGCCTAACGCGGGAGGAGATCGCGGTACGGGAGAAAGTTTAACGCTGAGAAGAGCGTTAGCACAATCAAAAAATTCTATAACAGCGCAGGTACTAAAACTGATGGGCGCGGAGAACGTCGTTGCCTTTGCACGAAGAGCTGGAATCAAAAGTCCTCTTGATGCAGTACCTGCCCTTTGTCTCGGTGTAAATGATGTATCGTTGTATGAACTCCTTGGTGGCTACAACACTTTTGTTAACCTGGGCATTCATATCGAACCATTTTATATCACCCGCATTGAAGATAAAAACGGAAATGTCCTTCAAAATTTTGTTCCCGTCCGAAAGCAAGCCATCAATGAAGGCACAGCGTTCAAAATGGTTTACATGCTAATGGGCGGCGTGGAGGAAGAAGGTGGAAATTCGGTGACGTTAAGCGCCGACTTAAAATTCGATAATGAAATAGGAGCTAAAACGGGCACATCCAATGATGCATCAGATGGGTGGTACGTAGGTATAACACGCGATTTAGTTTCAGGGGCCTGGGTTGGTGGCGACGAACGCAGCATACATTATCGGGCGTGGGCGCTTGGACAGGGAGGAAGAACGGCACGACCGATTTGGGAAAAATACATGCTTAAAGTGTACGCAGATCGATCACTACCTTACAAAAAGGGAGAATTCAGAAGACCTCCCACTGGTTTAGACGTTACCCTCGATTGCCAGGAGGACGCCGCCGAAGGTCCAGCATTTCAGCCAAACGATAATTAGAGTTTCAATTTTCTGTAAACATCATCTCAGCCAGTCTATTGTCACGATTGTAAATGTCTGGACGAAGATTGAGTTTCCCTTCGCGGCCTACCCAAGCGGTAAAATATGCAATAAATACCGGGACTGATTTCTTAAGCGTGACGTATTTCTCTATGCCGGAATTCATCGCCAGATCTATTTTCTGTTCATTCCAACCTGGATCATCTCTCAATAAATACGTCGCCAATTTTTTTGGTTCTCCCAGCCTTATACAGCCGTGGCTGAACGCACGACTGGTTTTGTTAAAAAGACTTTTGGACGGCGTATCATGCAGGTAAATATTGTAACTATTTGGAAAAAGGAATTTGACTTGCCCGAGTGAATTATTTGGCCCTGGTTTCTGGCGTACAGAATTCCGTCCGACTTTTTCCATATTATGCTTTGCGAGATAATTGGAATCTTGTTTCATGCCAGGAAGGACTTCATTTTGAAAGATGCTTTGAGGAACATTCCAATATGGACTGAACACTATGTATTTTAGATCACCATTAAACACTACAGTTTCATGAATGATTTTCCCTGCCACGATGTTCATATCCCACAGTAAAGAATCGTTCCTATAAACGTACAGTTTGAATGCAGGAATATTTACGACAAGATAATCGCCTTCAAGACGGACTGGAACCCAACGTGACCGCTCCATGTTCAGCACGATCTTCTCAATAATATCCCTCACGGGTATATTTAATTCATTTATCAGTGCACGGCCGATAATCCCATCCTCCTTTAAACCCCGCGTTTGCTGAAAGCTTTTTACAGCATCTTCCAGGTCCTGCGAAAAGAAAAGCGATGACGTGTCACCAACGTAGTCGCCACTGGCGAAAAGCCGTTTTCGAATTTCACGAATAACCGTAGTTGAATCTCCCATTTTGTAGAACTTCTTTTCGGTTGCAATAGGCTTCCATCCACCAGTTGAGTCGATATCTCGATACTTTTTTAAAAAATTTTTTAGTAACGCATATTGACGATAGACGGGCTCGCGCGACCCCGGCGCTTTTTTTGAACTTGAAAGCAATGAATCCATCAGCATTTCAAGATCCAATACTTTGCGCGACAGGAACCAGTCTGTTTTTCGGGACTCTGCCTCTCCCATCCCTTGCCAAACGTGGCGGGCAAAACTGAAGTACTGCGCTGTTAACATCAACTCGGCCTCAGCATTTCTGGGATCAATTCGTAAGGTGCTGTCCGTTCCTTCCATTAACGCCTTAAAAGAGTCATTGTAAGGAAGTTTCAGATTTAATCCCTCCTGGTTCAAGTGTTGAGAGCGGTTAAATAAATTTCCTGCTTGTTCTATCAGGCCACTGCTGTCGTACCAGGCAAATGCATATTTTCTTTTTTCATAGAATCTCTTAAGGTCTGTTGAATAGGAGGCGAAGCCCGGGTATTTTATAAGAAATGTTGGCAACGCCGCGCTATCAAAATGTAGTTCCATTTGACTGCTGAAATTTCCGGCTACAGTCTGTTTAGCATTGCTTAAGTTATCCTGGATCGCTTCAATAGAAGGTTCCTCTTTGATCCTGGTAGTTTCGCGGCATCCAAAAATGCAACCGACGACACAACAAAGCATACACGCAATATACCTGTTCCAAAAAAAAAGTTTGCTTCTTGATCCTTTGTAGTTCACGACTATCATTTTTCAGCTGAACGTTGAATTTTCATTCATCTGAATCACCCTTTCGTATGCGTTCGTAGGTCATCCTAAAATAATTTCCGGAAGGTGAGGTTAGATGAAAAGGAGTTATTAAAAACATGCCTCATAACATTTGGATTAATTCTGTGTAGAGCGCTACCAACTTATTTTCAGCGCTGCTGGCCACTGCAATTATCTCAGAAATATTTGCAGGCTGCAAATTATCAGGATCGCAGTCGTCCGTAAGAACGGAAATGGCGCAGCACGGCAAACTCCCATGATTAGCCACAATTACCTCCGGCACAGTGCTCATCCCGACTGCGTCGGCGCCGATGCGTTGAAGAAATCTGTATTCCGCGCGTGTCTCAAGATTCGGACCCGACACACAAGCATAAACACCAACATTCAGGGTTATTCCTTGTTTCTTTGCAATGTCGATTAACTTTTGATTTAAGCTCTTGGAATAGGGCTGACTCATGTCGGGAAACCGAGGCCCCAGTGTTTCGTCGTTAGTACCGCGCAACGGATTGTCTGGCTGCAAATTGATATGATCATCTAGCAGCATAAGTTCGCCTTTCTTCCATTTCAAATTCAGATTGCCTGCAGCATTCGAAATGAGAAGTGATTTTATCCCCGCCGATTTCATCACTCGTACAGGGAATGTTACCTGCTGCAACGAATAGCCTTCGTAATAATGCAGGCGTCCCTGCATAACCAGTACTTTCTTTCCAACGAAGTCTCCATAGATTAAGCGGCCTTTATGAAATTCAAGGGTCGATGTTGGAAAATGAGGAATGTGCTGGAATGGAATTATTGTCGGGTTTTCGATTTTGTCAGCAATCAAATTACCCAGTCCTGTACCTAAGATAATTCCGACTTCAGGTGTAGCCACACCGTGCTCTAATAGATAACTGGCGGCCTCTCGAATTTGATCAGTCATTGGCAGATGAAATAGTTACACTATAGTAGTGAAAAAGAAGAAATTTCATGTGTTAATAATTCAGGTAGATGGACACATGGAATACGCCATGCCTATTATCATCCCTTTGGGTGGGGAAAGTGCATGGTTATTTCATACGACTATCTCACCAATCCTCCATTTAGTCGAAGCAATTCAATTTCCGCTATTTTTGCCAAATAACGGGCATTGATGAGACGTGTATAAGCATCTGCTAAGCTTGTCTGGGCTGTTCGAAGCTCAACAAAAGTCGTTGCGCCTCTCTTAAAAGTTTCCAACGCGATCGAAACATTTTCTTTTGCAAAAAGAATATTTTCTTCTTCGATCAGAAGCACCTTCTTCGCGTTATCGTAACTAACATATGCGTTCTGGAGGCCAACGTTAACATTGATCCTTTGTTGATCATAAAGTAACTGCTGCCGGCTCACATTGATCCTTGCTTGTTGAATAAGCCGCCGCTGATTAAACCCAGTTAGGATTGGCACATTAACTGAAAAACCGTAGTTATAGCCATTCGATTGATTGAATAATGCTGCAAAAGGATTGATCAGGCGAGTGTTATCAGTTTTTGAGTAATTGTACGCAGCGTTGAAATTAATGAAAGGATACAGCTCCGCCTTTCTTTCCCGCAAGGCCAGATCCGAAATTCGCATTTCACTTCTGGCCGCCTGCAGTCCAAAATTGCTGTTCTCAATATTATTTGCTAATTCTTCCTGCTGTAAATTAAGATTCACAATGATTGTGTCGGAAACATCATATAGCACTGGGAGTTGCATATCAACCAATGCGTTCAGTTGATCTTTGAGTGCTAGTATTAGGGCCTCCTGTTGCACGACCTGTGTCCGCTGCGCATTGTAGTCAACTTTTGCCTGGAGCAGCTCGGGTTTTGCGCCCGTGCCTACCTGGAGTTTTCTCTCCGCTAGTTTTACCCGCTCCTCGCTTACGGCCATTTGTTCTATGATCGCTCGCAGCTGTTGCTTTTGTCTTATGACGTTGTAATAGTTTGAGGCAACAGAAGCGATCGTATTTACCATTTGGTCTTTCACGACAAGCTCACCTTGTGCAGCAATTGCGGCAACGCGTTCACGGGTAGCAAACATACGTGTTCCATCAAACAGTGTCCAGGTAAGCTGTGCGGAAGCGGTGATGCTATTGGATTCGGCTTTCCCGCTATTGTTCCTGGCCTCGTCTTCAAATCGCAGCTCCTGGTCGTTGCTGTTCCATTGTGTCGAGGCCACACCGTTGATTTGAGGCAGGAACACACCAAAGGAATAATTATTATCCGTCGCCGCAGCTTCGGCAGCATTATTTGCTAGCCGTACATCATAATTTTTTTCCAGCGCTAACGCCACGACGCGTTCAAGAGTTATCTCCTCTTGTGCGACGGCTGTTTTGAAAACAAATAAAATACAATTGAGAAAAACGCTAAGCGACAATTTACATTTCATAAACCAGTTCCTTTTTTGCCGGAGCTTTCAAATCAAATTCAAAATGCTTGCGCTTACGTGACAAATATGAATACATCGCGGGAATTACAAATAGAGTAAGGATCAATGAAAACATGATACCGCCGACGATAACGATTCCCAGAGGCTGTCGACTCGTGGAGGCAGCTCCTATGGACAAGGCAAGGGGTAACGAGCCCAACGCCATGGCTAAGCTTGTCATTAGAATTGGACGAAGTCTCATTCGCGAAGCTTCCAGAACAGCTTCCATCTTGCTCAATCCATCTTCTCTTTTTTGATTGGCGAATTCGACGATCAAAATTCCATTTTTCGTCACTAGTCCAATCAGCATAATCATACCGATCTGCGAAAAGATATTGATTGTTTGTCCAAAAACGGCAAGCGCCAAAATTGCACCTGCAATGGCTAACGGGACTGTAAACATTATGGTTAGTGGATCTACAAAACTTTCAAATTGAGCCGCAAGAACCAAATAAATAAGAATTAATGCTAGAAGGAAAGCGAACGAGGTATTACTGGAACTTTCCGAGAGATCCCGAGAGGTTCCTGTTAGGGACGTGGTGAAGGTCTCGTCTAGCACTGATGCCTTGATATCTTCCATGGCTTTGATTCCATCACCGACAGTGTACCCCGGGGCAAGCCCCGCAGACAATGTGGCTGATTTATAACGGTTAAAATGGTACAGCGACGGGGGGGTAGTAGATTCCTCTACTGAAACAACGTTGTCGAGCGAAATCAATTGACCGGAAGTTGTTCTCACGTAAAGATTCTTAAGATCATCTGGATCGTCCCGGTCAACCCGTGTTACCTGACCCATAACCTGATACTGTTTGCCTTCCCTCGTAAAAAATCCGAATCTGAGATTACTATAAGCGAGCTGCAACGTTTGGGCTATATCTTGCACGCTAACACCCAGCTGCGCCGCCTTCAATCTGTTAATTTGTACACGAAGTTCAGGCTTGTTGAATTTTAAGTCCAGGTCTACACCTTGAAGCACCGGACTTGAATTCGCCTGCTCCATAAATTTAGGCAGAACCTCTTTCAGCTTTTCAAAATCATTGTGTTGAATAACAAATTGCACGGGTAAGCCCCCACGACGATTTACTGAAATAGTTTGTTCTTGAATTACAAACGCTTTCCCCTGCGGATAACGATCCAAATTCCGGCTCACCATGTCTACAATCTCCTGCTGAGACCGAACCCTTTCAGTAGGATCCGAGAGTGTGACCCGGACAAAGCCCATGTTTACTGAGCCGGCGCCAGAGAAGCCAGGGGCCGTGACTGAAAGCGCCGTTTCATATTCGGGAATGGAATCCTGGACAAACTGGACCATTTCCTGAACGAATTGATCCATATAATCGAACGATGTGCCTTCAACGGCTGTCAGCTGCAAGCGGAATTGATTCCGATCTTCCATTGGCGCCAACTCCGACTGAAGCCTTGTCCCAACAAAATAAGCGGAAGCAATGCACAGGGCAATAATCACAAAAGACATCCATCGAATCTTCATAAAGCCTCCAAGCCACCGGCCATATCCATTTTCCATTGCGCTGAAAAAAGGCTCAGTCTTGCGGTAA
>DASQTN010000199.1:0-3139 GCA_035641895.1 Chryseolinea sp.
GAATTGATGTCTATATGTTGACTGGAGACAATGAACAAACTGCTAAGGCGGTGGCAAACCAGGTCGGCTTGAAATATTATCAAGCAGATGTTCTACCCTCCGACAAAGCCGAGTTCGTAAAAAAATTACAGAATCAAGGTAAAGTTGTCGCGATGGTCGGAGATGGTATTAATGATTCACAAGCGCTCGCACAGGCAGATGTGAGTATAGCGATGGGGAAGGGATCGGATATAGCGATAGACGTTGCGAAAATAACTTTAATTACATCGGACCTTCAGGCCATTCCCAAAGCGTTGAACCTTTCGGCCCGGACTGTCAGAGGAATCCGCCAGAACTTATTTTGGGCCTTTATTTACAACGTCATAGGCATTCCGTTGGCTGCCGGTATAATGTACCCTTTAAATGGCTTTTTGTTGGATCCAATGATCGCAGGCGCAGCCATGGCGTTGAGTTCCGTTAGTGTCGTGGGAAATAGTTTAAGGTTAAGGATGGCTAAAATTTAACACATAGCATCCACTTGGCGACGGAGGGTAAATTTTTCGGAGATGAATATGATCAGTGATAGTAATTACGATTAGATAAAAAAGCAGATAAAGAAAATAAAATTATGGAAACGAAAAAATTTAAAACCAATATCAAATGTTCAGGGTGTTTGGCGACCGTCACACCTTTTTTAAATGAGACTGTGGGAGAAGCCAACTGGAATGTCGACATCACAGACCCTTCCAAAATATTAAGTGTAACAAGCGGCACCCATGAATCAAAAATTGTGGAAGCGGTTCAGAAGGCCGGATTCAAAATTGAAAAAGTATAGCCGTTGTTTAAAGGCTTCATTGAAGCATGCCATTGGTCACCCGGATGAGGCCCCTATTGATGGAGCTTACGTTTTCCGGGTGCACTCCAAAGGTAGCAACGGACTTTCGATGTAGTGTTGCTTGATGCCAAGATCTTCCGCATTTAGAACCCCGATAGCCTTTGAAAGTGTGCCCTCACTGTAAGGGTGAAAGGTTACTACACTCCACGTTGAAGTCATTTATCGACAGACTAATGAAAAAATGGAATTTTATAAAACCTTCGTTTTAAATTGTAAATCGATTTGCCCCGAAAAGCGTATATTTGGGAAAGTGATGAAGTTTCTTAAGACCATATCAATTTTCGCATTGGCCTTTTTGGTGCTGGTTTCCTCCAGCAGCTTTGTTGTAGGCATTCACTGGTGCAGGGGAGAGATTTTTAATTTGTCCGTGTTGTCTCACGCTGAGGGATGTGGAATGGAAAAGAACGTTCCCCCGTGTCACAAACAGATGGTTGCGTCTTGCTGTGAAGATGACACTATTCTCCATGAAGGAGAAGGATTTAAGGCATCGCTTTCAGATATTAACATATCAGCCTCCCCAGTATTGGAGATACAACTACCAGCGATACTCGTCGCTGAGGTAATACCATTAATTCCCTTATTAAGCCCGGACTATTACAATTACGATCCGCCGTTTCGATCGCACGATCTCACGGTTTCTTATAGCGTTTTTCTCATTTGATTTTTTCACTACGTTCGAAGAGTTTCCTGCTCTTCTCAACCGCTCTTTCCCAAGCGCGGATGCATATTCCTTTTCTCTGTAATAAGCTGTATGCTGTTAGCTGAACGCTGACAGCCAACCGACGTAATAATGATTGAAAAGTTAATTTCCCTATCGCTACGCAATAGGTTTTTAGTGCTGACAACCGCCTTGGTACTGTTCGGCTGGGGTATCTATTCCATGAAGGTGAACAAGGTAGACGCCATTCCTGACTTATCCGAAAACCAGGTCATTGTATTTACTGAGTGGATGGGAAGAGGTCCTCAAATCGTCGAAGATCAGGTAACCTATCCGTTGGTGACTAACCTACAGGGACTGCCTAAAGTTAAATACGTGCGCGGTTCTTCTATGTTTGGAATGAGTTTCGTCTACATCATTTTTGAAGACGACACAGATGTTTACTGGGCTCGTGAACGTGTATTGGAACGATTAAACTACGCGTCAAGATTATTACCGGATGGAATTACACCCACGCTGGGTCCGGATGGAACAGGAGTCGGTCATGTATTGTGGTATACGTTGGATGCACCCGGAATGGATCTCGGAGAACAACGGGCAATCCAGGACTGGTATGTAAAATTTGCCCTGCAGAACGCACCGGGCGTTAGTGAGATTGCCTCGTTTGGGGGTTTTCAAAAACAATATCAAATCACAATCAACCCCAATAAGCTTGCCTATTACGGTCTATCAGTTCCTGAGGTCATTCAATCGGTAAGGAACAACAACAATGAAGTAGGTGGCCGCAAGTTTGAAATGAGTGACATCGGATATATTATCAAGACGACGGGCTATCTGAAATCAATTGAAGAAATAGAAAATATTTCCTTGAAAACGGTCAGCACAACGCCGATAACGGTAAGAGATATTGGTTCGGTGCAAATGACGGGAGAATCGCGTCTCGGAATTTTTGATTTAAATGGGGAAGGTGAGGTGGTAGGGGGCATCGTCGTGATGCGTTATGGAGAAAACGCGAATGAAGTTATTGATGGTGTTAAAGAGAAAATGGAGGAAGTAGCAAAGGGCTTTCCGTCCGGAATGAAATTCAATATTGTCTATGACAGAAGTGAACTAATTCAAGAGTCCATATCATCGGTGAAAACAACGCTGATTGAAGAAATGATCGTTGTGTCGGCCGTCGTCATCATATTTCTTTTCCATTGGAGAAGTGCTATCAGCATCATCATACAAATACCAATTACGATCGCCACAAGTTTTATTTTGTTAAATGCCTTAGGCATAAGTTCAAATATTATGTCCCTGACGGGAATTGCGCTCGCGATTGGTGTGATCGTCGACAATGGGATTATCATGGCGGAGAATTCATACAAGAGTTTATCCACACGATTCCGTGAGTTAAACCCTGAAACAGAAAAATAAAATATGGTAAAAAAATTATTTTCTAAGTATAACAAAATTGAAGAGTCGGAACGGCTTACCATTATTGAAAGGTCGTCACGTCAGGTTTCTCGCGGAGTCTTCTATTCGACCGTGATTATTATTATCTCGTTCTTGCCGGTATTCATGCTCACAGGGCAAGAGGGAAAACTATTCCATCCGCTGGCCTA
>DASQTN010000200.1:0-7461 GCA_035641895.1 Chryseolinea sp.
CCTTTCTACGAAGAACATTTCAACCCACGGCTTGGCCGTCTTTGCGGCCTCGTTTGGAGCCAGATTTGCTTAAATAATTGCCAATGGGATTTGCCATTCTTTTTATGAATTTAGTTAGCGGCTTTGCGTTAAAACTTCGACGCAACTTTTTTACCACGAAGGCTCGGAGCCACGGAGAGCTTGTCGTTGTAAACAATCCTACCGGAAGACATCTTACCACAAGGTAGGGACCAACTGATTAACGTGACAGCAAATCATGCACTCCCTTTCTACGAAGAACATTTCAACCCACGGCTTGGCCGTCTTTGCGGTCTCGTTTGGAGCAGATTTGCCGAGATAATTGCCAATGGGACTTGCCATTCTTTTTACAAGTTTCTTTAGCGCCTTTGCGTTAAAAACTTGGACGCAACTTTTTTACGATCGAAACTTTGCGTTAAAACTGCGACATAACTTTTTTACGATCGAAGCCCAGGCCATTGATTCCCTACGAATACACCAACGGTGATTGCTGTTTCATAAAAAAACCAGAAGTTTACACTCGTTGTTAACCCATTAGTCTATGAAGTCAACTGTATTAATATTCTGTATGCTTTTTCTCTTTTCTTCCATACTCGCCCAAAACTCAAATGAATATCATTTGCTCATTGGCACTTATTCTAATAAGGATAACTCAAATGGTATTTATGTATACCGGTTCAACTCGGAATCAGGAGCATTTAAGATGGCTCAGCCTGTCACCAGCAGTGTGAATGCCAGCTATCTCGCGATCAGTGCAGACCGGAAAAATGTCTATGCGGTCAGCGAGGAAGGTGGAGGAAAGGGGAGTGCTAACGCTTATACCTTTAATCCTGGTACCGGTGCGCTAAAGTTTGTTAACAATGTGCTGTCTGAAGGCGATCATCCTTGCTACATTTCGGTTGATGATAAAAAGAAATTTGTTTTTGTAGGCAATTATTCAGGGGGGAATCTACTTTCAATTCCATTGAATACAGATGGATCGTTCGGTAAGGATGTTCAAAATATAGAGCATCAAGGCAGTAGTGTTGTGAAAGAAAGGCAAGAGAAAGCGCATGTCCACGCCGTTGTGTTATCCCCGGACGGCCGCTATTTGCTTGTTCCCGACCTCGGAGCAGATAAAGTTTTTCAATATCGTGTGGATGTTACGAAGCCGCAAGCCTTGACGCCAGCCAACCAGCCATTTACGGCAGTAAAACCGGGCGGCGGACCCCGGCATCTAACTTTTCATCCCAACGGGAAGTATGCTTACCTCATTTTGGAATTGGAGGCAGCCGTGATGGTATTTGACTACAATGATGGCAAACTTGAAGCTAAGCAGACGATCACCATGACCGCACCTGACTTTAAAGGAAAAGGTTCTGCTGCAGATATTCATGTTTCTCCGGATGGCAAATTCTTGTACGCGTCAAACCGGGGCGAAGCCAATGACTTGGCGATCTATTCAATTGACAATGCAGGGAAGCTTTCACTCGTAGGACACCAATCAGTGCTGGGAAAAACTCCAAGAAATTTTGCGATCGACCCTTCGGGAAATTTTTTGCTTGCTGCGAATCAGGATAGTAATGACATAGTCATTTTCAAACGCGATGTAAAAACGGGACTGCTTACACCCACGGGTAAAAAGATTGAAGTGGATAAGCCAGTGTGCTTAAAGTTTGTGGGCATCGGCGCGCCATAGTTCACAAATGATGGTGTTGACGTCGTCAACGTGATTGTAAAATCCGTTGAATGTCAAGCCGCGTGCTTGATTCATTTCAAAGGCAAGTGGACGTTGCGCCCAGAAGCTGACCTTACTACTTAAGTTCCTTAATGTATACGTTCCTAAACTGAACCAAACTCGGCGGACTGTTCCATTCTCCGTTTTGTTTTGATCCGTGGTGTTGTAATCCGATAGGGCCGGAGGCAGGTAGTTCCGGAAGCATGGCATTGTCAATTACAACAATTCCATTCAGCTCAACGGTCATCCTATTGCTTTTCATGGTGATCTTAAACGTATTCCATTCTCCGATATTTTTGTCGGCGTTAACTTTTGGTGTAACAGCACGCCTTACTTCAGGAGGCATTTTTTCATCCATTCTGTAGCCATATACTTCTCCAGAACCAATGGGCCAATTCCAAATATTTGCTTGACACTTACCGACCCCACGCAAGAGAATTCCAGAATCCGAATCTGGTACAACCATGGTAATTTCTTCCCCTTTTTCATTTTTCTTATGAAGGCCACTTGGTAAAATGAAAGGCACATTGGGATTTTTCCACGGTGTTTCCTTGATACGCCAATCGATGTACAGTTCGAAGTTTGTATACGCTTTTTCTGTCCATAAATTTTTGTCGGCCGCTTCGCTTTCGGCATCATAGTCGATTACACCATCGACTATTTTCCAATGACCGTTGTCGCCGGATGGAACTTTCCAATTGGTAAAATCTTTTCCATTGAATAAAGCGGTGAATCCTTTTGGCACTTTCACATTATCTTGTGAAAACGCTATGTGGGCAATCAGAATGATAAGCAGTATCGGGTACATGGATTTCATATGATGTGGTGGTTGAGATGTATTGTCTAAATCGTTGCGTTGAACAAATATTTATTTAGTAGGATGCATGAGAATATAATCAGTCCAAATTTTACTTTCCCAGTAGGCGGCGGCGCCACCCGATTGCGGCTCTAAGTATGAGTCCTCAACAAGGTATGTTTCAAGTTCTCTAGCGAGTCCTTCGAGGGGCTTAAAAGTCTTTTTCAAAATCTCGGTTTCCGATGTACCGCCGGGCCAGTATTTATCGCGGGCCTCGGGGGAGTCGATAGTGAAAATGGTGATATACGAGCCTACATTTTCTCCGCCGACCGCTTTGAAGTAAAGTAATTGCATGTCTGGTAAAAGCTGGCTGACGGCGGGATGTAGTTTATCCGCAACGAATTCCTCAAACTGTTTAGCCCGTTCCTTTTTCACCTGTATTGAATGAATCCCAAGAATTCCGGAGGTGGGCAAAGATTTAATTTCTTCCCAACCGACTAGTCGATACTCAGTAAACGTTTCAGGATCACTGACGAATTCGTTTATGCGTTGAATTCCTTTGGTTTCGGCAATGCTTAAAGGACTCTTAATGTGTGCAGCCTCTGGCTTTTCAATTTTCCCGGTTGTACCAACCAAAAGAAACGCACCCTTCAGGTTTCCCCGGTCTCCCCTGAAAAGATTAAACGAGAGTTCCTGATTCTCTTCATTTAATGCTGGCAGAATCTCTTTAACGATGAAAGACTGAAAGGCGTCAGGGTTTACACTTTTGTTTAAGGTAGGTTGACTCACAACCAGTGTGTTGCCAATTCTCACGCCTTGCGAGTGGCCGATATTACAAACCAGCAACAATGCAAAAGGAAAAAGAAGGAATCTAGACATACGTCGGAGGCGATAAGCACATAGGTTGCATGCTAAAGTTAGAAGTTCAAACAGCAAATGCAAGGCTTACAACATGAGTGGTAAATTTAAGGTAGGACAGTCATGTGTGAGTTAACACACCACGTTATCGTCGCATGTTGATAACTCCCACTCAGCCATACTTGACGTAAGCTGAGCCGGGAGTATCATGCCAACAAAGTGATTTTATCGGAAAGGAGTTCTAAGGGTTGGGTACAGCCAGGTATACCTCAATGATGCGTGGACTCATGGAGACAATTCGAATTCCACCATATAAATCCTGATCGGTGAGGTGGTACATGATGAAATCGCCTTCAACGTAGTCAAGTTCCGTGTCGGATGAACCAGGCCAGTTGTTCTCGAATTGATCCGGTCTTTCTTCAACCCAGTATCTGATGTTATCGACCGACATATCGACCTTGGCAAAGCGCACCAGTTCCATACTTTCCAATGGTGCATTGAAGGTGTAATAAAGTTCATCCCACATTTCATTGGAGGACACTACTTTATCATCGTAATAAATTGAAAACTTTGTATTGTAAGTATTTGCCGCGCTAACGTTATTCAAATAGTAAAAGCTGTTGAGGGCCCCATTCATCGCCAACACGGTGGGTATTTTCTCAATATCCGCGGACGCTTGATATGCAGGCCACTCGATCCGCCATGCCAAAGATTTTTTATACGCAAACGGTTTGTAAGGAGGGACGTAAACCTTTTCAATAATATTTGGATAAGGATATCGGTCACCATTAGGGTGATCAGTGTAACTTCCTGGTCCTTCGTTACCGCCACCGTACTTTTTCCCAAACACAGGCTGATGATTTCGTGTCATCAACGATTCTTCACACCCTGAAAGAAAAATCATAATCAAACCCGATAACAAGTAAAGTACTGCTAACCTCAAATTTTTCATTTTCAATAATAATTTAGAAACAATCTATGCCTACTGTTTAAAGGTAATTCGGCTGACACCTGTTACTGACAAAAGTAGGGCGGGCAATGGTTTTGCTTTAACACGATAGTCCCATCGGATAGCACTACCGTAACGTTGTGGTATTCCCGCGTGCTATTCAATCTTTTTGATGTATTCGGACGGCAAAATTCCAAATTGTTGCTTAAAACATTTAGAGAAATAGGAGGTATGATTGAATCCGGACAAGTATGCCGCCTCGGCTATTTGTATTCCAGGTTGCCGTAAGATTTGTGCTGCTCTTTTAAGTTTAATTGACCGTATAAAATCGCCCGTGGATTGACTGGTTAGCGCTTTAAGTTTTCTGTGAAGCTGCATTCTGCTCATTCCAATTTCCTTTTGCAGATCTTCGATCGCAAAATCTTCGCTGCTAATATTCTGTTCCACAATTTTGATGACCTTGTCAAGAAAAATCATGTCTTTGTTTTCCAGCTTGACTTCAGTAGGTTGTAGCGTAAATTCCTGGCTATACTTTTTACGCAACCTTTCGCGTTGTTCCAGGAGACTTTTCATTCTCGCCGATAATTCACCGATCTCAAAAGGTTTGACAAGATATTGTTCCGCCCCGGTTTCAAAACCCTTAATTTTTGTTTCTCCATCGTCGCGCGCAGTAAGGAGAATGATTGGGATATGGTTCGTACAGTCGTCTTCTTTAATATTTTTGATTAAAGTAATACCATCCATGACCGGCATCATTATATCGGTGATAATGAGATCTGGTATTTTTTTTCGGGCCAATGAAAGTCCATCTTCACCATTTTTGGCTTCGATAATGTTAAACTGGTCTGACAATTCCGTTTTTACATACCGCAGTAAGTCAATATTGTCCTCGACTATTAGGACGAGTGGTAATTCATCAGAGTCCACCGCCACGGTGTCCAGATGTTCCATTTGTGATGACGCATGATAAACTTCCCGGTTGAAAACTTCCACGGCGGGTGACTTAACATAACCGCTATCGCTTGAAGTGCAACATACCGGCAGCTTGACTGAAAAAGTACTTCCCCTTTCATGATCGCTCTGGACCGAAATTGTCCCTTTTAGCAATTCTACGAACTCCTTTGTGATCGCGAGTCCGATGCCGGTGCCTTCGTGCTGGCGCGTCTGAGAGGAATCAATTTGAAAAAAACGATTGAAAACTTTCTCCTGGTAATGCTCGGGAATTCCGATTCCGGTGTCCGATACCTTCAAACAAAGATTATCATCATTGACCATTAACCGGATGCTTACTGTGCCACCGTATGGTGTGAACTTAAAAGCATTGGAAAGTAAATTATACACAATCTTATCTAGCTTGTCAGGATCTATTAGGAATACGCTGTCACAATCCAGTATGTCAATTTGATAGCTTATCGCTTTTGCTTCGGCTAATGGTGAAAATGAATCGGCAAGTTCCCTGACAAAGCGAAATACAGCGACGTCTTTCATGTCAGGCTTTACAAGACCACCTTCCATTTTTGCCAAATCCATCAATTGATTCACCAGTCTTAGAAGCCGCTTAGCGTTCCGTGTCATGAGATCAATATCGACCGGAGAAATCTGATTTTGATTTTTTTGCAATGGCGCCAGAATTAGTTGCAACGGTGTTCTAAACTCGTGAGATACATTTGCAAAAAACTCCGATTTGATTTTATCAATTTTCTTAATTTGCTCAGCTTCGAATTGCGCTTGCACCGCTTTCCTAATTTTTTCGTCCGCCTTTGCCTGAGTAATTTTGGAAGCACAAATAGACGCAATTGTGTTGAGTGCATCCAGATGGTTTTGATTGTAAAAGTTTTTTTCGGGGTGTTCTGAATCTATGACTCCAATAACTTCGTTGTTGATTATTAACGGGACGGCTAGTTCAGACAGCCGCGGCTGGTCGTCAACAATGTAACGCGGATCTTGGGATACATCACCAACAATTTCGGCAATACCCCTTTCGGCAACCGATCCTACTATTCCTTTTCCCAAGGGTATTTCTATAGGCACATGAATTGTAAATTCCTCCGGGTTTTTTTTTCCATACGCCGCTTTTTGAATAAGCATCCCGCGGCTTTCATCAACAAGGTAAATAACGCAATCAACCAGCCCCAATCGCGAGATACAATTTTTGGCAACGTCCCATAAAACCTCATCGACAGTATTTTTTCCAAAAAGCGATGTTGCGAAATAATTTATCGTGTCGTCCGTGGTTTTGCGCAATTGAATCTGCTTCTCCAACTGTTGATTTATGATTTCTATCTCTTCGTTTTGCTCTTTGATCAAGAAATTTTGGTCTTCCAATTCCTTTAAATACACTTTCACGAGACGAAATTTTTGATAGTACAAGAAACCGGTCAGAGAAAATAAGGCGATCACACCTATGATCCACTTCCATATGTTTGAAGAAGTAGCTTGATCCAATGCTGGTGAACTACCTGAATCGCGCGAAAGTTGAAAAGCGTTGGCGATTATCTCGGGACTGGCAACCCATATAACGAGCATCAAAAATGAAAACCATAGTAAGTAACTTTTCCTTTCGTTCGGATTGCCTTTTTCAAAACGCATTTTACAAGTTTGAATGATGAGTATCCTTCTCACTTTATGACAGAAATGAAAAAAGTAACCTACCCTTATGATGTTAGTTGCATAAAAAACTTTTAAAGATGAGCCTTACGAGGGAACCTACACTAAAGAAAGGATGCGAAAACAAATCATGTCACGTAACAAGCTTAAGGATGGTCTTAGGCTTTACCTTGTCCTGCCGAGTATTTAGCCAAATCTTCCGCTTTTTCCTTTTTCTCGACCTCGTCGAGCATTTTATAAATCTGAGCGTTGTAGGTTGCGACTCTTCCAGGGATTAAAAAAAGTTCTATGAGCCACCAGACGCCTAGTCCGCCGATGGTAAGCCAGAATATGATTTGCAGACCCCACTTGTCTAGGTATGCGAAATGGGCACCGATTAAAAACCAAAATATAATAGCGACACCCGTTGATTTGATTTTCCCCTGGAGTTGATACTTATTCATATAATAGTTTTATTGTATATAAGTAAAACGCTAATTGGCCTTGGTGGTTTGATTAAAAGCGAGAAAGTGGCGG
>DASQTN010000201.1:0-3702 GCA_035641895.1 Chryseolinea sp.
GATCTTTAAAAAGTCCAGCGCGGCTTACTGCCATTCATAATGGCGTCCTTATTCAAAACAATGTCGAGCTGAAGGGAGCAACAACCTATCGAGGCAATCCATCTTACAAAAAACATGGTCCCGGACCGATAATGTTACAAGATCATGGAGACCCCAGCGAACCGATCAGTTACCGAAATATTTGGGTTCGGGAATTGAAATGAAAATAACAGAGGGCCTCAAAATTTGAGGCCTTTTTTATTTTAGTCCTGCGATTCTGTTTCTCCTTGCAAGAAGAGTATAAATATATATTCCTGCTCCCAACAGAATGAGGGCGATGAACTGGGAGTGCGATAAGTAGTCTTCAATAATAAATCCTCGTGCGGAGTCTCCTCTATAGATCTCAAGAACACTTCGGCCGATTGCATAAAGAATGATGTATAAAAGGAAAAGCTGACCGTAGAATTTTGTCCTTTTTCGAATAAACAACAATATCATCATTATAATAAAAATATAAGTCGCTTCCATCAACTGAGAGGGAATTAGCGGCGTGTTAAGTGGATCAGCATAACAGGCAGCATCTGTAAAAGTGATGCCAATAGAAGAATCAGTAGGCCTACCGTGGCAACAGCCTGCCAGGAAGCATCCCAGTCTTCCGAAAATATGGACGAGGCATGTGGTGACTGCCATAACGTCAAGCATTTTATAAGTATGTAGTTTATGCTTTTTGAAAAACCACAACATGGTTGGAATGGTGAAAAGAAATGATCCATAGAAGACAAACCCTCGACCTGTCACCAACTTTAATGGATATTTCAGATAATAGGAAGTATCCTCAAAGAATAAGAAAACTTTCCCTCCTACAAATGCCGCGGCAAAAATGCAAAGGAACAAGGCATTAGCCTGATCAAAGGACAGACCGACTTCTTTTTTCCCCTGAACTGCCATGTAGGTAACTCCGGCTATGGAACCAAGCGCAATCATGAAGCCATAACTAAACAAAGTAATTCCTCCGACTTCGAATAAAATGGGATGCATTTGGGTGAATTGAACACTCAATATCAACAATCCTATCTATTATGGAAAATGGAGTCATGCTTTACGGAGCCCACGATGAACTTTATCACCTCCAACCAAACGTACGATCTCGTTCTTCCGGGACATCGGATCGAAACTCGCCGCGATATCTGGACTGGCTTCAGTGTGTAAAAACTAGAACAGCTTTTTTTAAAATTTAGAACGCGGACGTGAAGTATCAAACTAAAAGTAATCAATGATTTGTGTGTTTGCCCTGAGTATTCACATTGCAACCGGAATTCGGATTTGATTTTAGCTCATTCCAAATTCACAATCATTCGTTCTCTGGCAAATTCACATTTCGTCCCTGACGGGACTTGGCGAAATACTACACACTATTTCTACCCAGATTTTGTCCCTCCGGGACTAGATTCGTATAGCTTTTTTGTTCTACCATTATCACGTCCTTACAGGATGTAGATGCATCACGAATTAAGTCATGCTATTGATGTGGCCCAACAAGCATCAATACCGTAGGCATTTAATATTAGTAGAAGATATAAAAAGAAAAGTTCAGTGCCGTAGGCACGTAATATGACAATAGGTACACCCCGTATTTACGCTCAGGCACAATAGTAAGCGGGGCACGCAGTCGCGCATTGCGTTTCGGCTCGGAGAACATGAGTGCTACTGCAAATTTGTGAGTCCTCAATTAAAATCAATTTTATGCAAAATTTGATTCTCGACTTTTTGAATCCTGGTGTCTTGACGCCTTTGTGGCTACAAATATTTAATTCCAATAGCTAAGACGTAACTGGCCCAACTAGCGGCAAACCAGTGACTCAATATTCACATTATCGGCAATTGAACATGGAGTGTTGAAAATTAAATGGTAAATATTTTTGCCGTCAACTGGAAAGTTGGTTCTTCCTAACCTTTATAAGAAATTCGATAAATCACATTAGCGTGATCATCGGAAACAAGCATTGACCCATCGGGAAGCAACAGCACGTCCACCGGCCTGCCCCACGCCTTTTGAGCACCTTCATCCAACCAACCACTTGCGAATACCTCGTGACCCGACGCTTTGTTATTGGCAACTTTCACAAGACTTACATTATAACCACTTTTCTTCGAGCGATTCCAAGACCCATGAAGTGCTACGAACAACTGATTTTTATATTGCGAGGGGAATTGACTTCCCGTATAAAACTTCAAGCCCAGCGGCGCTACATGCGGACCAAGTTTATCTGCAGGGGCTATAAAATCTGAACATGGTCGTTTGTTTCCGAATTCTGGGTCCTTGACAGACCCTTCATGGCAGTAGGGATAGCCAAAATGCATTCCTGCTTTTGGTGCGTTGTTTAATTCGCAATTCGGAATATCATCACCTAGCATATCCCGGCCGTTATCCGTAAACCACAACTCTTTTGTATCAGGATGCCAGGTAAAACCTACGGAGTTGCGCACTCCTTTCGCGAAAATTTCCCGCCCTGATCCGTCCTGGTTTATGCGCGTGATGCTTGCAAACACTTCATCTTTGGATTCACAAATATTGCACGGCGCTCCAACTGGTACGTATAATTTTCCATCCGGGCCGAAAGCTATATACTTCCAGCCGTGATGCGTTTCAGTGGGATAATCGTCCTTGACTGTTGTAGGCGAAGGAGGATTTTGCAATTTAGATTCGACTCCAGGTATTTTTGAAATTCGACTTACCTCGGCAATGTATAGATCTCCATCCTTGAACGCCACACCGTTCGGCATGTTAAGGCCAGTCGCCAGAACCCACTTTTTGTCGGCCTTAAAATCGCCATCGGTGTCTTTCACAGCGTACACTTTATCCTTGTCTTTATTTCCGACATACACAACTCCGGAAGGACTTAGGGCCATAGACCGCGCGTTCTCGACTTCAGCATAGACGTCGATAGTAAAACCAGCGGGAAGTTTTATTTTGTCCAGCGGAAGGCTCTTCGCATAATCTGTAAGCGCAGCTTCGCCACCAGCCGGCTCATTATTATTACTATTATTATTATCCGCCGTTGCTGTCGAATCGGCATTAGAATTTTCAGGGCTATTGGGGTTGCTGCACGACAGCATTAACGCAAGCATAAAGGCCGGAAAGTATTTTATAGTGTTCATATAGAGGTAATTGAAAAATCAGTCTAAAACCGTCTGTGCTGATTAGTTGCTTTGTTAATCGTCAAACTGAGAGCTAGAAGAAACGTTAACAGCCGCACGCCCACACTCCAGCACTAAGTTGAATGTATGCGTTTACAAACATTATAAACAAGTTCATTCCATGAATGGTTAAATAACACCCTATCGATGGTTTAAAAACTTCCATAAGCCAAAAAATTATTTGCAAATAGTTAATTTTGCGGCCATGATTTCAGTCTCTAATATATCCTACTTTATAGGTGGCCGTCCGTTGTACGAAAATGCCAGCATGTTTGTGAAACCCAACGATAAAATAGGCCTTATTGGGCTCAATGGCAGGGGAAAATCAACATTACTGAAAATAATTAACGGCGACTTGACCTTGGATGCCGGGACTATAAGCAAAAGCGGCGATTGTACGATCGGATTCTTAAATCAGGATCTTCTCTCCTATCAGACTGAAGATTCTATTTTGGCGGTAGCCATGGCCGCATTTAAGGAAGTCGTAGACATCGAAAGGCAAATTGAAACCATTATTAAAAAACT
>DASQTN010000202.1:0-2304 GCA_035641895.1 Chryseolinea sp.
GTTTTTAATAATGGGTTGATCTCAAACATCGAAGCATCAAGACCGAGGTATGCAGCATACAAGGAGTTGATAAACTTTACACCTTCTTTGAAAGCATTGCCTTCCCATCCTAAAGCGAAAGCAATCTTCCGTGCTTGGAACGGCTGCAATCCAACAACAGGATCAATCCACTCTTTAATAATTTTTTCCGGATGCTCTTCAGCCACTTCTTCGATATTCATACCACCTTCCGTTGACGCCATGATAACAGGGCAAGCCTTGGACCTGTCGAGCAAAATGCTGAGGTAATATTCTTTCGGCTGAGCTTCCCCAGGATAATAAACGTCTTCAGCAATCAATACTTTATTTACTTTTTTTCCCTCCGGACCTGTCTGATGGGTAATAAGCGTACCGCCAAGAATGGCCTTTACTTTTTCGGGAACTTCGGCGATGCTCTTTGCTAACACGACACCGTTTGAACCAGTCTCTTTGACCTTTCCTTTACCACGTCCACCGGCATGAATCTGAGACTTAATAACAAACCACTTCGTTCCGGTTTCTGCCTGAAGCTCTTTGGCTGCCTGAATTGCATTATCAGGTGTATCCGCTACAATGCCGCGTTGGATAGTTACCCCGTACTTCTTCAGAATTTCTTTGCCTTGATATTCGTGGATATTCATGAAATTTTTTGTTTGGGGCGAAACTAGTTTATTTACGGCTTTATTTCAAGAAACACACAAACTCTAACAATGTTACGCGCTGCGAATATTGAGAAATCCTACGGAACCCTGCCTGTGCTAAAGGGAATTGATTTGGAAATCAATAAGGGAGAAATCGTAGCCATCGTTGGAGCGTCAGGTGCCGGCAAGAGTACTTTGTTGCATATTTTGGGAACGTTGGACCATCCCGATAAGGGAAAGGTTTTCATTCACGATA
This sequence comes from Chryseolinea sp., assembly GCA_035641895.1. Lineage (GTDB taxonomy): Bacteria > Bacteroidota > Bacteroidia > Cytophagales > Cyclobacteriaceae > Chryseolinea. The sequence continues at coordinate 916 of DASQTN010000202.1, forward strand.
AAGATGTTTTTGGCCAGTCATCAAAAGGATTGGCGGCCTTTAGAAATAAATCGCTGGGGTTTGTATTCCAATTTCATAATCTTTTACCAGAATTTTCCGCGCTGGAAAACGTGATGATTCCAGGATTAATCGGTAACAAAGACGAACGTGACGTAAAAAAACGTGCGCAGGAATTGCTGACCAGGTTGGGACTTGCCGACCGAATCAATCATAAGCCATCAGAACTTTCCGGTGGCGAACAGCAGCGTACGGCAGTCGCCCGCGCCATGATAAATATGCCCGATTTAATTCTTGCTGATGAACCCAGCGGTAATCTTGACTCTAAAAATGCTGAAGACCTTCATGCTCTTTTCCTTCAGCTACGTAAGGAGACAGGGCAAACCTTTATTGTAGTTACACACAACGAGCATCTATCAGAATTGGCGGATCGAAGAATCGAACTAAAGGATGGAAAAGTAAAAAGCTAACGTACGTCGAGCGTACTGATTAACTATTTTTTCTGCCATCGTTAATTTTCACCTTTACGAATACAGGACGGATATGAAGCTTTTGAATACGATTGAAAATAGCCAGTATTACACCTACACAGAAAACAGTTATCATCTTTCTTGGGATTAAGTTAATAAGACAAAGATAGGATATTGAGGATACTACAGACTGTTTACTACAGTTTTATGGCAATCATGTAAGGATGTGTCGCTTCGCCACCATTTTGTGCGCAGTGTGCGTGTTTCATTGTCAATTCGAACGATTAGTCAACTTCGCCGAATAGCAGATGTCGTAGGATCCAATAGGTTAATATTCAGCGCGATATGCCTCTAAACGACTATTGGTAGATCCGAGTGATTGCGTGTGTTCTTAGTGGAAATTATATGTAATGATTTCCAGCTATGCAAAATAATAAGTTGGAATTATAGACTAATGGACAAAAATGTCAGTCGAAATTTCTTCCAGCGCTACAAATCCACTTTCGTTAATGCTTGCAAGTCGAACTCTTTTAATATCGTTAACTAATAGAGGATCATACTTAGCCACAACGCGGATATAGTTTTCGGTGAATCCGTGCATCATACCATCTTCGACGTCGTTTTCAAAGAGCACAGCGGCTTCCATGCCGAGGTTTTCCTCATAAAATTTTCTCCGTTTTTTGTCGGAAAGAATGTGAAGCATCTTTGATCTCTCTGCTCGTTGGTGTTTCGGTACCGAGCCTTGCATGGTTGCAGCTAAAGTATTTTCGCGTTCTGAATAAGTGAACACGTGCAGATACGAGATATTCAATTCATTCAGAAACTGATACGTCTCGAGGAAGTCGTTATGTGTTTCCCCTGGGAAGCCAACAATCACATCGACTCCAATACAAGCGTGGGGCATGCAGGATTTTATTTCTTT
>DASQTN010000203.1:0-4312 GCA_035641895.1 Chryseolinea sp.
CCTTCAACCGGCTGAGGGTCGACGGGTTGTGTCATAGCCGAATCCTGGATAGGACTGTTTCTAAAATCTGTGGATCCGTCCTGGCTTCGGGCTGAATCAACCTGTTGTGCAAGGGCCATCACACTCATGAATGCTACCCCGCATATGGTCATCATAATTTTTTTCATAATTGAATATTTTAAGTGAAAAATTGAACTTATGCTCAATACTTTATAAGAATTGTGCCACCTTCAAGCTGTCCAAAAATCTAAATTATTGACGATAGTTTGATGACCCCCTTCTACACTGTAGAATTTTTCATCGTCCAGATAAAAGATTTTCATGCTTGTTTCCCCCCAAAGCAATGATCCCTTAAGTTGGTGTAGAGAACTTCGATTACGTGTACATAGTCATTGCGTTGTTGCAGCGGCGCCGGTAACCGAATCGTTACAAACTTTTAACAACCTCTTTGTGCATCGAATATTTTTTCAACACCCACTATGAATCTGTTGCCTGCGAGGCCGAATTGAACACTATAATAAGGAATAACATTACAGACAACGTAAGGTTATGATGGATCTTGTCTTATTGTATTGGCCCGTGTCGAATCCACACTTATAATAAATAATTATCAGACGAAGTGTTTGCCTTTTTTCCTCAAGTGTTTCAAAATATTTTTCAAAAAAACGATTTAGCAACCCGTTGTTGTTTTTACAATTACTTTATTCTAAAATTGTTGAGTAACTGGAAAGACATGTTCATTACTTCCGATAATGCCAATAAAACGGTCGAGGCTTTTAGTGATGCTGATGAGGAGATTTTTCTAAAAATTTACGATGAATATTGGTATAAAGTTTTCCTGATCGCCTATAAACGATTAGGAAAAAGAGACATTGCGGAGGAGTTAACACAGGATTTATTCTTAAAGCTTTGGGAAAAACGCAACACGCTCAAGCCACAAAATATAGGTAGCTACCTTTTTGTAGCAATAAAAAATTCAGTTATTGACCATGTCCATTCTGGCCTCGTTGCAAACAAATACTTAGATTTTTATAAAGCATTTAGGGAGTTAAGTTCTACGTCAACACAAAATATTGTAGAGTTTGATGATCTATCCCAGGCGATTGAAAAGGGTTTATCTAAGCTGCCACCGAAAACACAACAAGTATTTAAGCTGAGTAGATTAGAAAGCTGGACTCCGGATAAAATCGCCAGGCATTTACACCTCTCTGAAAAAACCGTTGGGTATCATCTAACAAAATCATTAAAATTTATGCGCGCGTACTTGCGCGAGTATCTTCTGATAAGTCTTCTTTTTATCAATTAGGGCGAATTATAATCGTTGCGACTCAACATCTTTCCGCTTTGTTGAGGATTTTGTGCGAGCTGCCCGTCTTACGTATAGCATCCACCTAATGATGCAGATATGAATAAAGAAGATTTTCAAGCGCTGTTGAAGCGGTACAAGGAAGGTTCATGCTCCCCGGAGGAAGTCCAGAAAATAAATTACTGGTTTGAGAACATTTCAAACGAGAATCTTGATTTGACTCCAGTGGAGAAAGATCAAATTAGTCAACGGATACTATCTCAAATCCGACAGCCTGGCGGCGCAGGGGCAATGCAAAAGAATCGTAAGACATCGGGTTTCCTCATGCTTAAAATAGCCGCGGCTATTACATTAGTCATCGTTGCTGGTTACGTGTTGTTGATGAACACACCAGTCGCCGATTCTAAAGAACAACTTCTGGTAGCATCTCCTTCCGCTCTCGTTGAGTACACCAATACCACAGAAGCTATTTTGAAAGTACAACTGCCCGACTCTAGTGCAGTTGAACTGCAACCGCATTCTTCAATTTCGTACACAAAAAAATGGGACGAGCAAAAACGCGAGGTTCATCTGATTGGCGAAGCTTTTTTTGAGGTTGTAAAAAACCCCAAAAGTCCATTCTATGTGTACGGCGGAGAGGTAGTAACAAAGGTTTTAGGTACGAGCTTTTCGGTAAAGGCTGCCGTAAATGCGGAAAGCATCGAGGTAGCAGTTCGTACAGGAAAAGTATCAGTATACGAAGACGCAAGGAAAAAAAAGGATGATCAAACAGGAACTGAGGCCAGTGGCGTAATCCTAACACCAAATGAAAAGGTAGAATATTTTGTAAAAGACAGCCACTGGGTTACAAGTTTAGTTGAGGAACCGAAAGCGCTTCCGAGCACTAACAAAGCTGTGGCGTTTGTGTTCAATAGTACACCGGTAAGCGAAATCATGAAAAGTATTGAAGAAACTTATTCGATCGATATTATAATGGAGAATGATGCCACTTACTCCTGCACTTTCACCGGCGATGTTTCCATGATGGAACTTTATGATATTCTGGATGTCATCTGTAAATCTACCGGCACTAATTATGAAGTAAAAGGAACAAAACTTTTAATCACCGGACCAGGGTGCAATTAAATCCACTAGATAAATATGATTGAAATTATTAAACACCTAAACCCCTACATATGATAAGAGAAATTACATAAAAAGTAAGGTCGGCAATATTCATTGCCGACCTAGGATCTTGGACATCCTGCCAGATGCCCAATGTGTCTTGTTAATAAATTTCCATTCACAACAAAACTTCATAAGTTATGAAAAAACTGTATCGGCAGCAATGCCTGTATGATGTAATGATTTTTATTATGAAATTCTCAGTTACACCGTTCTTGATAACCTTGTTTTTCAGCTCGTTTGCCTTTTCCAATGGCTCAACAGCTCAAGGTATCCTGGATCGGGAAGTGACGTTGCAGATTGAGAATATTCAGCTAAAAAATGCATTGAATAGAATTGAAAAATCCGTAGGCGCGAAGTTCGCGTATAGTCCCAACATCGTCCGTGACCTTGAAAAAGTTACTGTAAACGCAGAAAAAGAAAAGCTTGGCGATGTTTTACAAGATCTGCTAACACCGATGGGCATATCCTTTCAGGTTATTGCAGGCCGCATATCACTCTTTAAGGCTACCGTGGATGATGATGATACCGAGGCCGTGCGAGAAATAGATTATAAGTATGCTGATGTTTTGCCTATCACTGGAAGAGTGACTGATGAAAGCGGCGCGCCGCTGCCTGGTGTTAACATACTAATCAAGGGCACAACCCGCGGGACTACTTCCGATGCTGATGGTGTATTCAATATAGAAGTCGACGATGCGAATGCTGTCCTGGTATTTAGTTTCATTGGATACGAATTACAGGAAGTGAGTATCGACAATAGAACTGAAGTCAACGTTACGTTGATGCCTGACATAAAATCGCTGGAAGAAGTCGTGGTAATTGGATATGGTACACGTAAAAAAAGTGACCTTACCGGTTCTGTTGGAACGGTGAAGGCCGAAGAGCTTCAAGAGCGTCAGGCACCTACAGTTTCACAATCGCTTGCCGGGCGAGTATCCGGTGTTGCTGTAAATGTAAATTCGGGTCGCCCAGGTGGACAATCTAATGTAAGAATCCGTGGCTTTAGCTCCATCAGCACTTCTAACAATCCACTATATGTTGTTGATGGCGTGATTTTGCCTGTGGGAACTCAGACGGATGGGTCAATGGCTTTGAACAATGCTATCGACAATATAAATCCAGCTGATATAGCTTCGATCGAAGTATTGAAAGATGCATCATCAACAGCAATTTACGGTGCACGAGGTGCGAATGGTGTGATCATCATCACAACTAAAAGGGGAAGCACATCTGGCGGCAAAGTTACATTCGATATGCAGTTAAGCGTCCCAACCATTGGACCCAATCGTGTTGAGATGTTGAATGCAAGAGAGTTTTTAGAGGTTGAGCAACTGGGATGGGATAATTTAAAGGTGTACGATCCTGCCGGCTGGAATCCTACCGGCGGGCCTAATGGAACGGGTTCACACTCTTCCGGAAGACAAGATCCGCAAGATGCTCGCGATGCTTTAACAAATATTGGCAACTATTCGCTGTTTGATGCGAACGGAGAACCGCTTTACGACACCGACTGGCTGGAAGAAACAACTCAAAATAAACCATCGCAAAATTATCAGTTGGGTGTAACCGGCGGAAATAAGGACAATAGCTATGGCGTCTTTGTCGGTTACAGAGATGATAATGGTCTCTTACTCAACTCTTATCTCAAGCGTTATTCTGCAAGGTTCGTCATGGACAGTCAGATTAAACCATGGCTGAAAGTTGGGGGATCATTAAGTTACAATAGCCAAGAGGAGAATATAGTAGATTTTGGAACGGGTGGTCTTAACGTTGTGCGTATGATTACGGAGGCCCTTCCGATACTTCCTGTACAGTATCCCAATGGCGCATATTCGCATA
>DASQTN010000204.1:0-2430 GCA_035641895.1 Chryseolinea sp.
CTCCTGAGCATCTATGTGAATTGAATCGATAGTTTTATTGCCCTCCAAAAAACCAACAGCTTCACGCAAGGAATTGACAGGAAACACATCTAGACCTTCAACGATGGCGGCTTCTTTTGCATTGTCGGCGGGTAGAATAAAACCTTTAAAGTGTTCTCGCCTGGCTTGTATTGCTATAGAAAGCACTCCCTTAATTGGGCGCAACGTACCATCTAGTGCTAGCTCACCCATGATAATATATTCTGATAACTTGTCAGTAACGATTTGCCCGGACGCTTTCAGGATGCAAAGCGCGATTCCCAAATCATATGCCGACCCTTCTTTTCGGATATCTGCGGGGGCAAGATTTACGACCGTTTTTTTTCTAGGCATAAAATAATCTGCGCTCTTTAGAGCAGATTCCACCCGGTGCTGGCTTTCTTTGATGGCGTTGTCGGGTAATCCGCTCATAAAAAACCGGAGACCCTGGTCAACACTCACTTCAACCATGATTGTTCTGGCGTCTACCCCATGGACTGCGCCGCCATAGGTTTTGGCTACCATGGCAAAAGAAGAATATCACCAACTAATTCTTCGGAGCGGAAGGAGTTTTGGGAACATTTATCACCTTGGCTTGCTGTTCCTGCATGTCGAAAAGTTTTGCTTTTAAAGTGTTGAGCTCGTGTGTAAGCGCACTTTTTTCTTTTTGTGAATCGCGATTGATAATCCATGACCAGATAACGTCTATAATAACTAAAATTAAACCTAACAGCGTTCCGTATTTAAACAGCGGAACATATTGAACCATACTAAACAACATCTGCGTATTATTCTCGAGAACCAAAGTAAAAATGAATGATGCCAGATTAAAGGCTGCGAAAATGGCATAGAAGATGAGCCTGTTCTTTGTCATGAGGTATTTCGTTCTCGGATTAGTTAAAGGTAGCGGAATTTCCGGATGGTTTGAAAGTTATCCGTTAAAAGTTATCCTGTATCGGAGGAAAAATGTTGCCCAATGGCAAACGCAGGAAATAACAGCTATCTATACTTTTTGAATCTCAATGAATTTTTTATAAAGCCCATTCCCTTCAATCAGGATATCATGTTTCCCGCGCTCTATAATTTCCCCCTGCTGAATTACAATGATTTCATCGGCATGCTGAATGGTGCTAAGACGATGTGCGATGACAATAGAGGTACGATTTTGCATAAGCGTGTTTAAAGCGTCCTGTACAAGTCTTTCAGATTCTGAGTCCAGCGCGGAGGTTGCTTCGTCCAAAATGAGTATGGGTGGATTTTTTAGCACAGCTCTGGCGATACTCAACCTTTGCCGCTGGCCACCTGACAGTTTAGAACCCCGCTCGCCAATGGTTGTCTGGTATCCATTTTCCATTTGGACGACAAATTCATGGGCATGAGCAATTTTAGCAGCATGAATGACATCTTCTTCCTTGATGTTTTCCATACCAAACGCAATGTTGTTGAGGATTGTATCATTAAACAGAATAGGTTCCTGGGTTACAACGCCCATATACTTTCTTAACGATTCGATTTCATACTCTGGCAAAGCAATTCCATCCAATAATACCTCTCCCTCTATAGGATCGTAAAAACGCGGGATTAAATCAGCCAGTGTTGATTTACCACCTCCGGATTGCCCAACCAGTGCAATAGTTTTTCCCTTTTCGATCTTCAGGTTGATATCTTTTAAAACATATTCGCGGTCATAAGCGAAGCTGACGTTCTTAAATTCAATCTCCTTTTTGAAATCCTCAAGTTTAATAGCATTCGGTTTATTTTGAATAGCAGATTTGGTATCGATAATAGCAAAGATCCTTTCAGCGGAAGCTACACCTTTTTGAAGCGACGTAATGCCATTTGAGAAGTTCTTTGCCGGCTGGATCATCGAAGCATAAAACGTAAGGAATGTTAAAAACGCTGAGGGCGTTAAACCATCTGTACCCGACATAACTGATTGACCGCCATAAAAAAGTATTATAGCCACCACCAGCACCCCTAGAAATTCAGAGAGAGGTGATGCTAACTCATTTCGTCTTGAAATAGATAAGTTAACTTTTCGATGAAAAGTAGTCTCCGTTTCAATTTTTCTAGTCAGGAAGTTACGGGCGTTAAATGCATTTATAACACGCATGCCGCTAAAAGCTTCATCGAGAATGTTAACAATGCGTCCCATTGTTTCCTGACTTTGGATGGCTCTTCGTTTTAACTGCTTAATGATAATTGATATAATACTTCCGGTGATCGGAAGGACGATCAGAGTGAAAAGGGTAAGTTTTACAGAGATCAGAAAAAGCATCGTGATGTATATGGCCAATGTAATCGGTTCTTTAATGGCTTTGAAACCATTGATTACGGTGTTCTCGACTTCCGCTACATCATTTGTGAACCTTGAAATCAAATCGCCCTTTCTTTGATCGCTAAAGAAACCAA
>DASQTN010000205.1:0-2248 GCA_035641895.1 Chryseolinea sp.
TATTGTCGGCGTTTCGTTATACGACTTTTTTCGTCCGCCAACATAGGCATGCATGAACCCACCGGCTTTAGAAATTTCCCGAAGCGCTGGAGGATTTAGTTTCTCGATCACATCTGCTGGAATTCCATCGAGAATGATAAAAACCGCCTTTTGTTTTTTCTCCTTTACCCGGGTTTGCGTACAGCGGATGAAAATCGATCCTGCGATCAGGATCAATGCAATTAAAGCGACAACGCGAAATTTCCTCATGTATCAATTTTCAAATCTGATTAGTAAATAAACCGCAAAGGCGCTGAGACGCAAAGAATAATATCAAAACCATAAGCTAAATGTAAGACGAGACATCATAATTTATTGTTAGGTGCCGCTTTGGGCCCTAACGTTTTTGTTAATCATGTTATCATACTTGTCCTACTTTGCTTGATTAAGTGTTGATGCTGCTGCACGATCGACGATAACAAGGCTGTTACTATGATTTCTTAAAATGCTGGCGGGTAGGTGGGGGGTAATTTTTCCTTTGAGCGCCTTTCTAATTACATCAGCCTTTTTTATACCATTCGCAATCAGTATTACTTTTTTTGACTCCAAAAGATGATTTAAACCCAAGGTAATCCCCTTGCTTAAGGTCGTTTCCTGGTGGAAATATTTTTGACCCACAGTCTTTGTGCTCTCGTTTAATTCTACGACATGTGAGTACTGGCTAAAAGATTCGGCAGGCTCGTTAAAACCGATATGCCCATTCATTCCAATGCCGACAACCATCAAGTCGATTCCCCCTTTGTCAGCGATTACCGTATCCATTTTTCTGCATTCATCTTCGGTGTTTGCCGAATGGGCGTCGAACAAATGAAATTGATCACTGGAGATATTTAATGGCTTGAATACAAGGTTCTGGAAAAAATAATGACAGCTCCCTTCGTTGTCAGGAGGAATACCCATCCACTCGTCAAGTCCAATAAAGGTGCACCGTGTAAAATCCACGCTTTCATCTTTAGCGATTTTTGCCATCAAAGAATAGGTAAGTTTTGGAGTGTCACCTGACGCGAGGCATATCACTGCATTGGACTTTTGTTTAACAAGCTGAATAATTTCAGATGCAGCAACCGCCGACAGCTGGTCGTAATCTTCACAAATACGTAATTGCATAGTTGAAATTTATTTTGTCAGGTTAAGAAGAGGCAGCCGGGCTGCAAAAAATTTATGCGCGGTGACCATGAGTCTTTGGGGTTTGCAGTAACAAACGGGTTAATGGATGCATCACTACTTTTTGTTATAGTAAATAGCAAAGATTCTAATCCCGGCCCAAACACCGTTGGTAAAAACACTTGGATAGTCGGATTGGTGTAATGAATTTACGATCAAACATATCCCGCAAGAAATATTCAGGAGCTGAAAGTTCAGTTGATCCGCTCGAATCTTTTTGATGCTTACCAAAAAATAGGCGATGATGTAAAGAAATGCTCCAATCCATCCGATAATTTCATGCATGGTCAGGTGACGTTTATTCGGGAAATTTTTGTGTAATCTAAGATTGAAAGGTATTCAAACTATAGTAGTCATACGTGGCCGGTGCGAATTAAGGTTTGAGATTAAAATGAACAGGTTTGCACTACATGTTCATTTTTATTATAAAAGTGAACATGTTGCTTGTTTATGTCCATTTTTTAAGCAACCTTCATAATATGTTCAAATTCTCTTAATAAGTGGACGTATGGCCGCTAAATATGACAGAAATAACCCTTTTAATGACCTTCCACTACTCCCAACGACGAAGGATGTTGACAATGATTCACAGATATTAAAAAAGCTTGTTAAAGCTTCACGAGCCTTGGCATCTGTGAACAGTAACGTATTGCGGCTTCCCAACCCTGACATGTTGATTAACACGATTGGCTTACAGGAAGCGAAAACTTCAACGGCCATTGAAAATATCTTTACAACGGAAGACGAACTGTACAAAGCCATTTCCGATACAGCTGGAAGAGACAAAAGTAACCCTGCTACAAAAGAAGTTCTTCGATATCGTGAGGCTCTTTGGGGCGGCTATCAGACATTACAAGAAAAAAAAACTATAAATCTGACTTTGATCACCAAAATCTTCCAACAAATAAAGGGGACCAAGGGTGGGTTGCGTCCACCCCAATCGTTGGTTGTGATTAAACGCGGAGCAAGTGAACTCAAACCAGGTGAGATTATTTACACGCCGCCCAGGGGAGAAGGTGTTCTTGAAAAGTTTATGGCAAATCTG
>DASQTN010000206.1:0-8390 GCA_035641895.1 Chryseolinea sp.
AGGCAAACAATAATATATGCCGGCGACGATTCGAAAATTATATTTTGTTGATGCATAATTTTTTTAATAACCGTACTTCTCCTTCCATAGCGATCGCAGGTATTTTCTTAACTCTTCTTCCCTCGCATTGTTGCCCGGCTCATAGAATTTTGTTCCTTTTATTTCATCGGGTAGAAATTCCATGTTTGCGAAATTGCCTGTATAACTGTGCGCATATTGATAGCCCTTTCCATAATCAAGTTTCTTCATCAATCGGGTGGGCGCATTTCGAATGGACAAAGGTACAGGTAAATCGCCTGTCTCTTGGACTTTGCTTAATGCGCCCTCAATGGCCATATAGCTCGCATTGCTCTTTGCAGAACTTGCCAAATAGACCGCGCATTGGGATAATATGATGCGTGCCTCGGGATACCCGATAACGTCTACCGCCTGGAATGTGTTCGTTGCCATCACCAATGCAGTAGGGTTTGCGTTGCCTATGTCTTCCGATGCAAGAATCACCATTCTGCGTGCAATGAATTTGACATCCTCCCCGCCTTCGACCATTCTTGCGAGATAATAGACGGCGGCATTGGGATCGCTTCCCCTGATTGACTTAATAAATGCTGAAATAATATCGTAATGCTGCTCACCACTTTTATCATAAATCGCTATGTGCTTTTGAGCGACCTCCATTACCAGCTTGTCCGTAATGATAATATCGCCGGGCAAAGCATCGGTAATAAGTTCGACAAGGTTCAAAAGTTTTCTTCCATCACCTCCGGAAATATTCAATAATGCCTGGTGCTCCTCGATCGTAATTTTCCTGTTTTTTAATGCCGGATCATTCTCCAATGCCTGCCTGACCAGCTCCATCAATTCCTCCTCTCCAAGCGCTTTTAATATATAAACCTGGCAACGTGAAAGTAATGCAGCATTTACCTCAAACGATGGATTTTCTGTAGTGGCTCCAATAAGAGTGATGGTCCCTTTTTCAACCGCGCCCAATAAGGCATCTTGCTGGCCTTTATTGAACCGGTGAATTTCATCAATAAATAAAATGGAGCGTGGAGATGTCTTTGCTTTTTCAATCACCTCCCGTACATCTTTAACACCAGCGCTAATCGCGCTAAGTGTGTAGAACGGTTTTTTTACCTCATTGGCAATAATGTTAGCAATGGTCGTTTTACCGACCCCTGGTGGACCCCATAATATCATGGAAGGAATATTTCCGGAGGCAATCGCCTGACGAATAATTCCCCTGGGACCGACCAAATGCTCCTGACCTACCAGATCATCCAGCCGGGTGGGACGCATACGAGCAGCTAATGGAGCCAAAGAACCGTTTAACATTTCAAATCAACATTAATGTTACCATTGCATTTATGGACACGCCTATTAAAATCAACAACGAAAATATGAACGAGAAGATTACAAATTTGAAAACAGTTTTTCGCCAGCTTTGATTGTACATTCTCTTCATGGCAAAAAGGAAATATAAATAAATCCAGAATCCGATCATGACACTGATGAACCCTAAACCTGGGATCAAATCAATGACCATCACCAGGGAAGCGGCTAGATAAAAGAAGTTGTAGTAGCAAATCGACAAAACAAGATGCTCGGAGTAGTAATAATCCCTGCGGACATAAAGTAATTTTAACAACAAGGCAAAAAATGGAAGAAGGAAAAACAGCACCTGCGAAAAATGATCCATAAACGCCTTGCCGAAGTCTGCAGCAAACTCTTCCCCTTTGTCTCGATATTTTTGGTTGAGCTGGATGTTCCGGTATTGAAGTCTTCGCTCAATCCAGCCATCCCGTTCGCTTTCAGGTTTTGCTTCCTGCAATGAATCATATTCTTCGATCGATTTGTAATCAGTCGTCGACAAGTTGAATCCCTTGGAGTCCTTATCCTCGGTAATTCGTTTTAGGAATTCACTAGACTTTAATGAATCCACCAGGATTGAATCCGCCACCGAGCTATAAATCGAGTCTAAGCCCGCCTCCTTCAATTCTTCCCGAAGATCTTCCAGGTCTTCCTTCGGCGTGGTTACATTGAAATTAGTATTGGAATCTTCGTTATCCGGCAACGAAATCAAAAGCAGGAAGAAAATAAAACTAATAAAGACGTACATCCGCGCAGGATGAAAATATCGTTCGCGTTTGCCCGCGTTATATTCCGTTGCCAGAAAGCCTGGCTTCAAAAAAAGGTATCTGCAGGTCTTAAAAAATTTTGATTCGTAACCTGAAAATGAAGAAATAAAATTGAATATCAATTCCCCGAGGGATTGACGGCTCGGAATATCTTTTTGTCCGCAATGTGGACAAAAAATATCGGTCAGAGGTGTGGAGCAATTAAGGCAAAGGCGTTTCTGATCGTGCGATTTTGCCTTACCACCTTGCTCGGCATCGACCATACCTTCCGCTGCAGCAAGAAATTTCCCGAGATCATCCATCGATATTTTGCATTAGTTATCGATTCATTGATTGAAAAATTTCTTTTAAACGTTAGTTGCCAATTTTTTCAAATGAGGTCACGATTCCCTTGATGAGGGACGAGCTGAATCCCTGGTGCTCCATCTCATTCAATCCAGCGATGGTGCATCCTTTCGGTGTTGTTACTTTATCAATTTCTTCTTCAGGATGACGGTTAAGTTTTAACAGTAGCTCGGCAGATCCTTTCACTGTCTGTGCAGCGATGAGATTGGCTGTCTTGGCGTCGAATCCGATTTCAATTCCGCCTTGCATTGCAGCACGAATAAAACGCAAGGCGTAGGCAATACCGCAGGCGCCTAATACGGTTGCAGCATCCATAAGTTTCTCGTCAATTGCAATCGTGATCCCCAATTGATTGAATAACTCAGTGACATAATTGACCTGTTCATTTAGAGCGCCTTCATGACAAATACAGGTCACCGATTCTTGTATGGCTATCGCCGTATTAGGCATTGCCCGAAATACGGGTGCCCCATGCGCTACCATCGCCGTGAGTTCTTTCAAGCTTACGCCAGTGACCACGCTGATAACGATGTGCTTTGATCTGTCGAAGTTGTCACGCAAGCCCTCCAATACCTCCTTTACGTTGTATGGCTTTAGCGCCACGATTATAACATCGCTTTTTTGAATAGCGGCCCGGTTATCGCTTATAACGTTTACGCCCTGCGATTTCAAGCTGCTCAGCACCTCTACGTTTCTGCGGGTTATGGTGAGGTTGCCGGCCGCAATAAATTTGCTCTTGAGCAATCCCTCCGCTATCGCCGACCCTAAATTCCCCCCACCGATAATCGCGATCTTTGAATGCTTCATGACTTGTTTTGTGATTTAGTTACCATCGTACTTGTATTGCAATTTACGAAGGTGTGAAAATTAAATTACTTTAACTTGCCGTCGTAACAAAGCTTAATTAATTTTTGAATTATGGATTTTTTGTATGAGTCATGGCCTTGGTATGTCGCCGGGCCGATCATTGGTCTTACTGTTCCTATTTTACTGTTGTTAGGGAATAAAAGATTGGGTATTTCTTCCACCCTTCGTCAACTTTGTGCTGCATGTTACCCGGCGAACATTCCATTCTTGAATTATGATTGGAAGAAGGATAGCTGGAATCTTTATTTTGTTGGCGGTCTGCTTCTCGGAGGATTTATCGGTGGCGTACTTTTCGAGAATCCGCAGCCAACAAATCTTTCACCAAACGCCGTAAGTGATTTGCAATCGTTGGGCTTGTCAAACTTTAATGGCTTGTTACCGATCGAGCTTTTCAACTGGAAGAATTTGCTTACCTGGCAAGGATTTTTGCTGATGATTGTAGGTGGATTTATGATCGGCTTTGGAACACGGTATGCCAGAGGATGCACCTCAGGCCATGGTATTTTTGGATTAGCCTCACTACAGTGGCCATCTCTTGTTGCAATTATCGCTTTTTTTATCGGAGGCATAGTCTGCAGTTATTTTATACTTCCGGTCATTCTATCGATATGAATCTGAAATATTCATTGGTCGGGATAGTCTTCGGGCTTGCACTGACAAAAGGCGAAGCAATCTCATGGTTTCGGATGCAAGAGATGTTTCACTTTCAAAGTTTCCATATGTATGGAATTTTTATGACTGCCGTTCCAGTTGCTGCATTCTCCATTTTACTCATAAGAAAACTGGACATACGTACACTTAACGGTGAAGCTATAGACATCCCACGAAAGCCTTACCATCACGGTATTATTTTAGGGGGGATGATTTTTGGATTCGGCTGGGCCCTTACGGGAGCGTGTCCCGGGCCACTTTACGCTCAAGTCGGTGCCGGTTATATCGTAACGCTAATGACCTTTATTTCAGCTATGGCAGGCACTTGGGTGTATGCTAAGTTGCAGTCCTACCTTCCATGATCGGGATAACGACCGTTTTAAATTGTGATTAAGGACAACATGCAAGGTATCTAAGTCGTACTTATTAGCTTTGCGACCCCTTATGGAATTACAGCTGAAAACAAGTTATCGACAGATTCTCGGAATGGCTCTTCCCATTTCACTGGCTTTGCTTGTGCCTCAGATTAATTTCGTAATAAACAATATTTTTCTAAGCAATCTTGGCGAGAAAGAACTCGCCAGCGCCGGCATCACAGGTGTTTACTATCTTATTTTCGCCGTTATCGGAAATGGACTGAACAATGGACTGCAGGCGCTGATTGCAAGGCGGGCGGGGCAAAATTTGCCGCAGGAAATTGGCCGTCTATTTTTTCATGGCGTATGGGTTGCGTTGAGCATTGCAGGGTTGGGCATAGCAATTACCTATGCCTTTGCTCCAGCCATCATGCGGGCCGTTATTCACGATCCCTATATCGCTGACCAGGTGATCGATTTTCTTTTAATTAGAATCTGGGGACTGCCGTTGCTTTACCTGTATGTGATGCGGAATGCCTTTCTCGTGGGAACCAATCAGACGCGATTCCTGGTATGGGGTACGTTATCTGAGGCGCTGGTTAACATCTTTCTTGACTATGCATTAATTTATGGTCATTTTGGTTTGCCGGAATTGGGATTCAATGGGGCTGCATACGCCTCGATTGTGGCGGAGGCCACAGGGCTTCTCGTGATCTTTTTTGTTATCCGTATCGTCGGGCTTCATAAAACCTTTGGGCTATTCGCACAAATGGATTTTGATTTTTTTATGGTCAAAATGATCTTGATACAGTCTTCACCTTTGATCTTACAATATGCTATCAGCATCATCAGCTGGGAGTATTTTTATATTTTAATCGAGCATCATGGTGCCAGAGATCTAGCCATTTCAAATACGATGCGGAATATCTTTGGGCTATCGGGCATTTTTTCCTGGGCCTTCGCATCGGCCACAAACAGCATGGTGAGTAATATCATTGGCCAGGGAAAAAGTGACGAAGTGATTCCATTGATCCGGAAGATCATTACCATAAGTTTTTCGATCTCCTTATTTGTATTTATCGTTTTGAATATCTGGCCTGAATGGTTCTTATCCTTTTATAGCCAGGGTCCTGAATTTATAACGCATGGGATACCCGTAATTCGCATAGTCTCTGTAGCGCTGCTAATGATGTCAGTTGGGACGGTTTGGTTGAACGCTGTGACAGGAACGGGAAATACACTTGTGAACCTTCGGATTGAATTAATTACGATTATTATATATTGTTTGTATACGTATTTGGTTCTGGAATATTGGCGCTTACCCATTACCTGGGGATGGGGGTCAGAATGGGTTTACTGGATTTCTATGTACTCGATGGCGTTCATTTACATGAAATCCGGTAAATGGAGGGGAAAGAAAATTTAACAGTCTATTTGCGTTTATAGAAGTACAGATACGTTTTCTTCTTTTTGTTCTCTTCACTTAAAGTGTAAAATCCGCCGCCATCTGTCGCCCATGAAATAGCTTCTCCCTGAGGCTCAACTTCGTATTGAATCTCCAGCGGTTCCTCTTTTAACACTTCGAGAAAACTTTTGCCCGATGAATTCCAATAATAAACGTGATCGTAATTCTTCATCAGAATTTCGTTGCCGTCAGGCGAAAAATCTCCTGCGACAATCTTTGTAAAAGGGAGTGACATTAATTTCTGGGCGAGAAGGGTATCTTCAACATTATATGGATATTTCAACTCATACAAATTAACGGGTTCCTCTCGCTTGGATATAATGTATATGTTTTTCGTCTTTGGATCGACGAGTAGTGTTTCAGTATCTTTTCGTACGTCTGATAATTGAAAAGTGATTTTGTCAAAGGACGTTATCGTAACCTTTTCGGATTCATTTTGATTCCACACAGGCTCTTCAAACCTATAAATGTATTTATATTGATGCTTTGCCTGATTGTCGCCGATGTCAGCGACGTAGACATAATGTTTGGCCGGATCCGGTCCTGGACCTGTTGCGATATCTTCCCAGTCCCGATTTTCAACACCTTCAAGGGTACAAGTTAATTTTACATCAAGCTGTTCATCCAACAAAAACACATCGGCGCCATTTCCGCTGTCATTGTGTGCCCAAATTAATTTCGGATTATTAATGCTGGCCGCTATTCCGGAGATTTCCCTAATCGCTTTATTTTTTAGCTCTGCCAGCTTTTGCCCGGGCATAAATTTATCGGACTCATCACGCGATTGTTTTTTAGGCGAACAAGCAGATATCAAAATAATGATGACAACAATAATTATTCTCATGACTCACAAATTCGAAATTCCCTCAGCGTCTTGTCGCAAAAAAGGCAAATGTCATACAATTGTTTCTCAAATCAAGGACATATCTTTAAAACCGTGAGCCATATAATGTATTTTTACAAACTTTCGAACTCAACCTTGATTTGTCACACAACAAGATTTCATGAATCTGAAAAACTTGTTAGAACGTAAAACGATATTGCCCCAAAAAAATGACTGAAGCTGACCCATTAGAAGAGCAGGATGATGAATTATTCGAGCATCATCGCATCGTCGCAGATGCAAAACAGGGGTTAGTTCGCATTGATAAATTTTTAATGGCGCGCCTGCCAAATGTAACACGAACGAAAATTCAATCAGGGATTCATGAAGGTTTTGTGAAAGTCAACGACAAAGGTATAAAGCCAAATTATAAAGTACACCCCGGGGATGTCATTACGGTTCTGTTTCCGGAGCCGCCACGTGATACGGAAGTGATTCCTGAGAACATACCGCTGAATATCATATATGAAGATGATTATCTCATGGTAATTAATAAACCGGCAGGAATGGTAGTACATCCTGCTTATCAAAACTGGAGTGGAACGTTGGTGAACGCTTTAACTTATCATTTCCAATCCCTTCCGCAGCTACCTGGCAATGATGGTCGACCCGGTCTGGTGCACCGCATCGATAAAGATACTTCAGGGTTGTTGGTAATTGCTAAAGAAGAATTAACGCTTAACGGCTTGGCAAAGCAATTTTTTGATCACACAATAGAACGAAAATACTACGCGCTCGTTTGGGGAGTTCCCGACACTCCCGAGGGTACAATTAATATGCATGTCGGAAGAAGTCTGAAAGATCGAAGGGTAACGACGACTTTTCCAAAAGGTGACATGGGTCGTCACGCGATTACCCATTATAAAGTGTTGCAAGACTTGAGATACGTTTCATTGATTGAATGTCAACTCGAAACCGGGCGTACTCATCAAATTCGTGCGCATATGAAACATCTGGGTCATCCGCTTTTCAATGACGCTATGTATGGTGGTAATCAGGTAGTAAAAGGGACCGTGTTTTCGAAATACAAGCAATTCGTTGAAAACTGTTTTGCCATCATCCCTAGGCAAGCGCTTCATGCAAAGAGCTTAGGGTTTATACATCCTAAATCGAAGGAACCGATGCGGTTTGATTCTGAGTTACCTAATGACTTTAAGGAGGTAATTGAGAAATGGGAGAACTATGTTAAATACAACTAACGTCGCCGAAACAATTTAGTGTAAAAGATTGCGTCGATGCGCGGCACGCATCGGCAGAAAATTGGCAAAGAGTATCCCGTCTTACTAAAAAAACGGCCGCAGCTTGCGGTCATTTCCCAGGGCCAGTCGAATCTCTTTCAGAGCTTCACGTTTCAATCTTTGATGAGCGGATTCGTCCTTCCTGTTGTGTACGAGTGTTCTGATGTACTCTAACACTTTCTCAGTCTGTCCTTGATCCAACGCATCCAAAGATTCCAAGATCTGATTTTTTTTATGAAAAGATGTCATAGCAAAATTAGTGGTTGTTGCTAATACAAATAACGTAAATAAGGCTACTGTGTTTCAAGTCGTTGGAAACCTATTCATAGTAATACAACACTGCCGTAATATTTGGATATAAAACGTTCGAAATTGATCCAAGCGCGCCGACGAAACTTTTTGTACAGCGGGTCATTGCAGGATTGACAAGTTGCATTGGTGTGCTTACCT
>DASQTN010000207.1:0-3427 GCA_035641895.1 Chryseolinea sp.
TCGATGCATTTACGAACAGGACTTTCGAAGCTATTGTAAAACGCAAATGGGCGACGGCCGATCCTCAGACCGGTGCATTTACCGTCGAGCTAGAGTTAAAAAATGGCAACGCAAAATTTGCCAGTGGAATGTTTGGAGCCGCAGAGCTCTCTTCCGGAACTTCTTCACCTTCGTGGAGCGTGCCCTTTGAAGCAGTGTTGGATGCCAACGGTAATGAGGGCTTTGTGTTTACTACGAACGACAACAAGAGAGCGGTCAAACAACCGGTGGTAATTGAATCATTCGATGGGAAATCCATTCGAATCAGCAAAGGGCTGGAGAATAGCCACGCTTTAATAATTTCTGGTAGCGCGTACCTCGCAGATAATTCCCCCATTACCATTTCTAAATAAATTCGTTATGAAAATATCTGAGTACGCGGTAAAAAATTACCAGTTCACACTCATCATGTTTTTGATGGCTGTTGCGTTGGGTGTAACGACATTATTCAACATGCCGAGAAGTGAAGATCCGGAAATTGAAGCTCCGCAATATGCTATTGTCGTAGTCTACCCCGGAACAAGTCCAGAAGATATGGAAGAGCTTGTCGTTGATCCGGTGGAAGAAAAAATCAATGAGCTCGAAGACATGAAAAGGATCAAGACGACGATCAGCGATGGACTTGCAGTATTTCGCGTGGAGTATAAATATGAAAGTGATCCTGACGAAAAATATCAGGAACTGGTGCGCGAGATCAATGGTCTTCGTGCCGATCTGCCACAGGATATTTTCAGTATAGAGATTCAAAAATTTCAGCCCTCTGATGTCAACATCGTTCAGATTGCTTTGATATCGGAAAATGCCTCGCGCGCTAAGCTGAAATTTCATGCGGAAGCATTGAAAGACGAATTAGAAAAAATTTCTCTGCTGAAGAACGTTGAAGTACAAGGGCTGCCGGAACAAATTGTAAGAATTGAACTGCGGTTGGAAAAAATAGCGCAGATGCAAATCCCCTTAGGAGCTATTATTGGAACATTGCAAAGTGAAATGGCCAATATTCCTGGCGGTAGCATCGTTGCGGGATCTAAATCGTTCAGCGTTAAGACCAGTGGGAATTATACGAATCTTGAGGAGATCAAAAACACTATCGTATACAGTGCGAACGGAAAAAATATCTTGCTTCGTGACGTTGCTGACTCTTATGTTACTTTTGACGAAACCAAGCACATTACAAGATTAAACGGACATCGTTGTGTCTTTGTAGTAGCAGCCCAAAAGTCCGGACTAAATATTTCGCAAACGCAAAAGGTTTATGCGCCGGTTTTGGAGGCATTCGATAAAAAATTGCCATCGAATATTGACATGGTTCACCATTTTGATCAAGCTGAAAACGTAAACGGACGTTTAGCGGGCTTGGGTAAAGACTTTCTTATCGCCATCGTCCTGGTCTCTATCACACTTTTGCCACTGGGATTCCGTGCTGCTGCCATCGTCATGATTTCTATTCCTTTGTCGCTGGCGATAGGACTTGTATTCCTGAATTTGTTGGGTATTAGTCTTAATCAATTAAGTATCGTGGGACTCGTGGTGGCGCTTGGACTGCTGGTTGATGATAGTATTGTGGTAGTCGAAAATATTGAACGATGGATGCGTGAGGGCCACACGCGATTAGAGGCAACAATTAAGGGAACGAAGCAAATTGGCTTAGCAGTCGTTGGTTGTACAGTCACATTGATCATCGCTTTCATGCCACTGCTATTTCTCCCGGAGGGAGCAGGGGATTTTATCCGAGGACTACCGCTTGCCGTCATCATGTCGGTGGTGGCATCGATGGTGGTTTCACTAACGGTTATTCCTTTTTTGTCGAGCCGTTTGTTGAAGGATCACGGTGCTTCCGGAGGAAATGTTTTCATGCAAGGGTTGCAAAAGCTAATCCATGGAAGTTATTCGCTGTTGTTGGACAAGGCTTTAAAACATCCGGTAATTACCACGGTAACGGCAGGCGTCATTTTCCTGAGTTCGCTCCAACTTTTTTCCTTTATCGGTTTTGCGTTGTTCCCGGCATCGGAAAAACCACAATTTATCATCAACGCCATCACACCATTGCAAACTAATCTGGAAAAAACTGATTCAATAGCCCGCCACGTCGAGGAAGTTGTCAGCCGTATACCGGAAGTTTCATATTATGCAACCAATGTTGGAAAAGGAAATCCACGCATCTATTATAATGTGGTACAGGAAAATGAAAGAACGGATTTTGCTCAGGTCTTTGTTCAGCTTGAGGAAGACACGTCGCCGAAGAAAAAACTTGCCATTATCAATTCACTGCGCGAGGAATTTAAGATGTATGCCGGCGCAAAAATAGAAGTTAAGAACTTTGAGCAGGGTCCACCTACAGTGGCGCCGGTGGAAGTAAGATTATTTGGTGACAATCTTGATTCACTCCGGTTGTATGCAGGGAAAATTGAAACATTGCTCAAGGAAACCGGGGGAACAATTTATGTGAATAATCCTGTGAGCAATTTGAAAAGCGATATTCGGGTTGTTATCAATCAGGACAAAGCCAGGATGAGTGGAATTAACACAGTCGACATTGATCGCACCGTCAGGTTGGCCGTTGCGGGCCTTGACATGGGAAATTTTTCGGACGCCGAAGGGGAAGATTTTGATATTTACCTAACGACACCGAAAAAAGAAAGAGCGACCCTCGCATCATTAGATAATCTTTTCATAAACACATCGCAGGGTGCATCAGTGCCTCTGGAGCAAATAGCGTCGTTAAAGTTAGAATCTGCGCCATTGAGCATAGATCATTATAATAAAATCCGCATGGTATCGGTGTCGTCTTTTGTTCAGAAGGAACGGACGAATGACGAGGTTATCGACGACGTAGTTCAAAAAATGCAGCAGTTGAAATTACCCAATGGCTATACCTTCATGATGGGTGGGGAAGTGGAAGCTACCAACGAATCATTCGGAGGACTTGGACCTATCATTATTGTAACGGTGTTCCTTTTCGTCGCCGTACTCGTATTAATGTTTAAGACATTCAAAAGTATGCTGATTGTTCTTAGCGTAATTCCCTTGGGAATTGTTGGCGCGGTGATCGCGTTGCTAATTACAGGAAACCCATTATCATTCGTTGCTACTATTGGGCTTATTGCGCTGGCAGGGGTGGAGGTGAAGAACTCCATTCTTCTCGTGGATTTCACCAACCAACTTAGACAGCAGGGAAAATCGGTTGACGAAGCTATTCGTGAGGCTGGGGAGGTTCGATTTCTTCCTATTGTTTTGACTTCTTTGACAGCGATTGGTGGACTGTTACCCATTGCGTTGTCGACAAATCCTTTGATTTCTCCTTTGGCAATCGTTCTTATCGGAGGGTTGATAAGTTCAACAATCTTGTCTCGGATCGTAACGCCAGTAGTGTATAAGTTGATTCCTCCAA
>DASQTN010000208.1:0-10446 GCA_035641895.1 Chryseolinea sp.
AATTTGCCAATTCCTTGGCTCTCCGTTACTATATGCGGATCTCCGTTAAACAACCGGATGTTGCAAAAGCCGGTATCGAAAAGATCGTAAACAATCCAGATCAATATCCGATCATTATGTCGGAAGATGAAGATGCAACAATGTCGTTTCCCGGCAACAGTCCAGACACTTCATGGCCAGCGAACACTGTTTCAGATGCTAGCGGTAGTAATTTCCGAAGAATTAAAATGGGCGCGACCTTGGTGGAGTCACTTCAGGAAAAGGCAGATCCACGGTTGGGCGTATGGGCGAACAAAGTGCAAGTACCGCTAGTTGTCGATGCGAATCTTCCGGCCGGTACCGATGAAATTGTGGATGGCGTCCGTTATCTTTCT
Source organism: Chryseolinea sp. (assembly GCA_035641895.1). Taxonomy (GTDB): domain Bacteria; phylum Bacteroidota; class Bacteroidia; order Cytophagales; family Cyclobacteriaceae; genus Chryseolinea. The sequence goes on from DASQTN010000208.1 coordinate 375, forward strand.
CCGGATGAAGTAGGCAACACACCAGTCGATACTGACCCTGAATATGTGGGTCTGCCTACCAGCTATTCTGCTCTTCCGTCGGAATACAATATGAACCCAACGCCGGGCCAGACATCTCAGAACCCGCACGTATCGTTTCTGAATGATATCTATAAAGCTCCTACAGGTTCGTTATTAAAAGCACGCTTATCCTCGGCGGCAGAAGTTCACTTTATTCTTGCGGAAGCTGCATTGAAAGGTTGGAATGTTGGGGATGCAAAAACTCACTACGAGGCAGGGGTTGAAGCGTCGCTCAATACATGGGGTGTTGGTGATGAATATGATGCATACATCGCAGGACCGGAGGTCACTTTCAACAACACTCTGGAACAAATCATCGAACAAAAATGGATAGCCAGCTGGACTGCTGCAACAGAATCATGGTTTGACTATAGAAGAACCGGCTTTCCTCAACTTGAAGCAGGACCGGCAGCGAAACGCAGTGTTCTCCCGGTTAGGTTCTACTACATGCAAGATGAGATTATGCTGAATGGAGCAAATGCGGAAGCTGCACTGAATAATCTTGAAACTACCGGCTACACACAAGCTGATGGAAAAAACAGTGCGTGGTCCAAACAATGGTTGTTGCAGGGCACTGGAAAACCTTGGGAATAAAATATAATGTAGGTTAGGGTTTAAATAGCGGAGCTCTTTCTCCGCTATTTTTTTATTTTTTATTTGATATTACACTATGTCTAAAAAAATTTTGAAAGTAGTCCTTGTTTTGGTTGTGGCGTTTGGAGCACTGATCTCATACACCGGATTTATGAATGAAAATGTGAGTGAACGCGACGTTCACAATCACGATCACAGTGACGACTATCATGAACATTCTCATAGTGAAAATATCATTTTGCAGGCTGCATTCTCTCCTTGGACCGATCCGGATAGAGTCATATTAAATCTGACAGAATCTCCTGAGACTTCTATCGCCGTAAACTGGCGAACAGATACAACAATTATTTCAGGAACGGTCGAGTGGGCGGAAGCAACTGCCGGCACTGAATTTTTAAACAATAAAAGGTCCGTGGCAGCCGACAAAGAAAAGTTGAAAGTAAAACACGGCGATGAGGCAGCGGTCGTGGCACATTATTTTTCCGCAAAAGTCGAGGGACTTAAACCGGGGGCAAAGTATGTGTACCGTGTCGGAACGGAAAATGCGTGGAGTGAGTGGTATCAAATTCAAATGCCCGATGCTTCGAAAGAAAAACTTTCTTTCATCTATTTTGGTGACGCTCAGAACGACGTTAAATCAATGTGGTCGCGCGTTATCCGTGAAGCGTACAAAACTTTTCCGAAAATTGATTTTATGCTTCACGCCGGCGATCTCATCAATCGTCATGATCGGGATCTTGAGTGGGGCGAATGGTTTTACGCCGGAAACTTTATCCACGCGACAGTACCCAGCGTAATGACGCCGGGAAATCATGAGTATGGTAAAGGCGTTGTGCTTTCACCCCAATGGAGGCGGCAGTTCAATTTGCCTTTAAATGGCCCGAAGGGATTGGAAGAGACTTGCTACGTTGTGAATTATTCGAATCTCAAAGTAATCTCGCTGGATGCAGAACAGATCGATGAATCTCCTATATACCTGGAGAAGCAAAGAATCTGGTTGGATTCAGTTCTTACGAATGATCCGAAGAAATGGACGGCAATTACATTTCACTATCCCGTCTTCTCTACGAAACCAAATCGCGACAACGAAAATTTGCGAAAACATTTCAAGCCACTGTTCGACAAACATAAGGTCGATATTGTTTTACAAGGACATGATCACGCTTATGGGCGTGGAATGGTTAACAACGTTGCAACCGGAAAAACCATTAAAGATGAAACATCTGGTACCATGTACGTTGTGTCGGTCAGCGGTCCGAAAATGTACGATGTGTCAAACGATCCATGGATGCAGCGAAAGGCCAGAAACACGCAATTGTTTCAGATCATTTCCATCGATGACAATGTATTGTCATATCAGGCGTATACCGCTCACGGAGAACTGTACGATGCTTTTGATCTAAAGAAATCGTCTAAAGAAAAGAACAAGCTGGTAAATCGGATTCCTGATGTTCCCGAGCGACTTTAAACCGAATATCTTTTCATCATAGCTTAAATTCCAACCGATATTAGCCACGAAGTCACCAAGACACAAAGGTTCACAAAGAAGTCACGGAGCTACTTTGTGTAGCTTTAAGTCTTTGAGGTACGAAAAGTTACTTCGAAATTTTAGCGCAGAGATCCGCCGAGGGTTAATGCGCGCTGAGATCCACAGAGTTTGTTACCGATTGCTCACCGGAACTCTGCGTATATTCTCTGTGTTTTCCCTCAGCGGTAAAAATACTACTGGGTACACATTACTTAATCGCGAGATCTCTGTTAAATTTTGACTCCATAGATATCTTAACTTCATTTTTTTTACCACGGAGCCCCGGAGCCACGGAGACCTTATGGAACGTCTGCGAAGCACGTTTCGACTATGGCTTGGCCGTCTCTCCGGCCTCATGTGGAGCGAATTTCGCTCGTAGCTTGCAGGAGAGTTAATACTTTTTTGTTGACACTAATTCTCTTGCGGCCTCTGCGTTAAAATTTCGACGCAACTATTTCAATATAAAAGTTGATGTTTACTCACCATACATATCTTAATTTCATTTTTTTGCCACGGAGACCCGAAGCCAAGAAGATATTAGGGAACGTTCCTACGAAGCACGTTTCGATTACGGCTTGGCCGTCTTTGCGGCCTCGTGTCGAGTGAATTTACGCATGAAGCTTGCAGGAGAGTTAATACTTTTTTTGCTGACACTATCTTCTTGCGGCGTCTGCGTTAAAATGTCGAGCGACTTTCTATAAATATGGGCGCTCAACGTCATCCAGAAGTCAGCTTAACTAAATTCAAACGTGCGTAACATCAGAATATCACAATGACACCGGCTCGATCTTGAGTCGTTGACACCATTGGAGGAAGGTTTGATGTACACCATCGAGTGCTTCTTTCTGTTGGGCGTTCAACTGTTTCGACGATGTTCGGCTCACCGGTAAAATTGGTAGCCCCCGCTTTTGCAAAAAATATTTTGAACTCATCGGATAGGCCTGTGAGATTACATCTTCAGCGTTTATCAACTCTTCTTGCAACCATTTAACATCGTCCTGCCTGCTCGGGTCTGTGACGTGATTACACATCCAGACTAAAATTTCAGGATAAAAATTTCCCGAAATAGCGGACATACCCTTGGCTCCATGCTGAATGGAGAATGTTGTGTTGGCAGTATGGGCATCATAAAATTCCAGCGGATTGTTTTTAATCAGGGCCAACTTGGCTTTCACTTTTTCCTGATCAATGGAAGTGTCTTTATGGTAAACCATTCGTTTCGTCTCCAGTAGTGATTTAAATACCTCCGGGCTGATAATCCTTTTGTAAGGCGATGGACATTCATAAAGTCCCATCGGAATGCTACCAGTCATGGCGAGCATGCGCTCAATGTTTTGCAGCAATATTGCATCGCTTTCTTCTTTTTTCGCGTAGTGACTTGAAATGAGTATCACAGCATCAATTCCAGTGTCGTAGATTTTTTTGGCGAATTCAGTCTGCTCCGATATAGTAGACCCAAACGATCCCGTTGCAACGACAGGAACTTTTCCATTCACACGCTTGACCACAAATCTTGTTAATGTCAGCCTTTCTTCTTCGCTCAGCTGATACATTTCACTACTAAGGCAATTGGCGAAGAAACCTTTCACGCCTGTTGCCAAATAAAAATCAATAAGGCGTGTTACACCGTCCAAGTCTATTTCCCCATTCTGCTGAAAGGGAGTGATCATAACTGGTACAAACTTTTTTTCTTGCGCAATTGGGTTGGATGCGTTTGATTCGAGGGAACCAGTTTTTTCAGAAGTGTTCGCAAGGCCTCGTCCGGAGGCTGAAGCTACAAAGCCGGTGGCAGTCATAATTTTTAAAAAATCTTTTCTTGAGAATTTAATATTGTTGTCCATACCTGAGGATCATTTTCGAAATATGCTGATACCGAAATACCAGTGACAAGTCATTACAATCATAAAGGTAGAGCGATGTATTCAGCCATCAAAGGCGGAAAAGCAACATTGCGCAATTTGAAGTACGATTTGCGCGAAGTGTGAAAATACCGGCATGCAATATTGATACTTTTATAACGAGTAATTAACTTCTGCCTGGCGCATGTATTAAAAATGACATACTATGAGATCTCGTTCTAACCTTTGTAAATTTTTTCTGTGTGTTATTTGTATACTCACACTTTCGACGTCTGATATTCAGGCGCAAACTTTTAGAGCCGGAGCTGCTGTTCGTGTGATCACACCTGATCCCTTGCTCCCGGTATCTGGCGGTGTAGGGCAACCGAAAGATGCGGTTGAAAAAAAAGGTGACCTGTTCGTTCGTGCGGTGGTATTCGAAAGAGGCAAGACAAAAGTAGCCATCGTGAATATTGACAATTTGGGATGGTCTTCAGCCCTTGGTGACCGGTCGAGAAGCTTGATCAAAGGGATCATGCCTGAAAACATTCTTATTGGCGCAACGCATACGCATAGCGCCCCCGATGCATACGCCTTTCCAGACGAAAATGGCAAACATGGGGCAGATCTTAAATATCTGGATTGGTGCGTACAACAAATTGCGGATGCCGTTAATGAAGCCTCGCTCAATTTAGTTCCTGTATCGCTTAAGGTCGCTGTCGGGGAGGCAAAAGGAAAAATTGCCTATAATTATTATGCTCCCGATTTGTATGATCCTCGTTGTGGCGTGATTCAGGCGATTGCCGAATCAGGAAAGAACAAAGGAAAACCTGTTGCCACTCTGGTTAACTATGCTGTTCACCCAGAAGTAATAGGTTCTAAGCAAGGCATTTTGAGTCCTGATCTATGCGGTCCGTTGTATGATCGTATCGAATCAAAAGCAGGAGGCATTGCAATCTTTATGAATGGCGCTCAGGGTGGAATGGTCACCGCAGACAACAGGCTGGAAGATGGAAAAGAAACACTCAGATGGGAAGAATGTATCCGAATTGGAAATTTATTGGCAGACGAAGCGTTAAGGATCATTGAAAGTGCAGAAGTACAAAGCAATCCCGCCTTGCGCTGCGATTCCCGCGTCGTGCGTTTTCCTGTGGAATCTGAGATGATGCGTTATATTCTGGCAAAGTCGCCAATAAAAATGACTTCGCTGAAAGACAATACAATTAGCACAAGATTGAACTATCTTGAGATTGGATCGGCGAAAGTGCTGACTATACCCGGAGAGGCATTACCCAATATCGGCTTCTTTATCAAACGAAAAATGAATACCAACCATGCATTTCTTTTTGGTCTCACCAATGATGCGTTTGGGTACATTCTTACCCGTGTGGATTTTAATAGCTTCAAACGATATGACTATGTCAGTCGAACGAGTCTTGGTGAAATGACGGGCGAGATTTACATCAACGAGACATTACAGTGGTTAAATGAAATCGCGGGGACTTCCGCATCAAAAAAATAATGTATACCTGCTAATCAAATTAATATCTCAATGACCAGAAAACACGTTTTCATTTTTGCTTTTGCTGTAGCACAGGTTTTATTTATTTTCCAAGGCAATAGCCAGACGTTGACTCCGGAAACTGCATTGCAAGGTTACCTCAATAACGGTGACAAGGCGTATCGATGGGAATTAAAAGAAACATTTCAATGTGGCGAAGCAAAAGCTTACAACCTGTTACTGACATCGCAACAATGGCATGAGTACATCTGGACGCATCAGCTAACGATTTTGGTGCCTGCTGAAAATAAGTCTGATGCTGCGCTTTTGTTTGTTACTGGCGGCAGCAATAAAAAAGGGCTTCCCAATTGGAATGGCAAGGAGGACAAACTTCTCCACGCTCTTGGAGGTGTGGCAACAAAAAACAAGAGTATCGTAGCGGTGTTGCGCCAAACCCCAAATCAACCCCTTTATGGAAAGCTCACGGAAGATGCGTTGATCTCCTACACCTTGCATCAGTTTAAAGAGGACGGTGATTATTCCTGGCCACTGCTTTTTCCGATGGTAAAAAGTGCCGTGCGTGCCATGGATGCTGCCCAGGAATTTGCTAAGCAAAATTTAGCCTCTGAAATCAAACGCTTTGTTGTTTCCGGAGCCTCTAAACGCGGATGGACTACCTGGCTTACTGGTGCATCGGATAGTCGTGTCGTTGCGATTGCTCCAATGGTGATCGATATTTTGAATATGCCAGTTAATCTTGACTATCAGGTAAAAATGTGGAAAGATTACAGTGTGCAAATCGAAGACTACGTCAAGCTTGGAATCCCACAAACAGCGACTTCAGAAAAAGGCCAGGCGATAACGACGATGGTGGACCCCTATTCCTACAGAAAAAAATTAACGATGCCGAAGATGCTTTTCATGGGAACGAATGACGAGTACTGGACTGTCGACGCGATCAAGCATTATATTGATAGCATTCCAGGCCAAAACTTCGTGCACTATGTACCGAACGTAGGCCACGATCTCGGAGACCAAAAGCAAGCGATGGCTGCGCTGAGCGCTTTCTTTGGAGCAACTGCAGCCAAAAAAGAGTATGCAGTTTGCGACCCTACACTTACCTATGACAAGAAGGGCATTACTATGAAAGTAAAGACATCACCGGATATTTTGGTGGATGCTATCCTCTGGTCGACAAATTCGACAGACACTGATTTCAGAGACGAAAAATGGGAAGGGAAAAGTTTGAATTTGAAAAGGAAAACGGAAGTAATTACTTCTACTCAACCATATCCCCCCAGCGGATATCGCGCGTTTTATTTGGATCTCAAATATAAAGATGCAAATGGCGGGGCGTATACCAAAAGCACGAGAATGTATGTTGCAGACAATGATGAAGTATTTGTAAAATGAGTTATTGTTTATAATTCAAATGAGGCGGTTACTTTATTTTAAGCTTTTGTTTTTTGTGGGCTTCATCGCCCAGGCGCAATCCAATGCTGTTGCCGTCAGACGAACACTTTTGGATGCGGGATCGCCAACTGTGTTAGTAGCTGCCCATCGTGCTGTGCACAATGTACATCCTGAAAACTCTTTGCAGTCAATCGAAGCGGCTATAAAACTCGGTGTCGATATTATTGAGATCGATGTGAAAGTTTCAAAAGATGGAATTCCATTTCTCATGCATGATCGAACTATGGACAGAACGACCACGGGTAAAGGCGATCCGGAACAATTTACATGGACTCAGCTGCAACAATTTTTCATAATCGACAAGGGGAAAAAGACGAAGCTGAAGATACCTTCCCTGCATGATGCTTTAGACCTCGCTTACGGTAAAATCTTAATCGACCTCGACTTAAAAACGGATAAAATAGCTGAAGTTGTTTCAGTGGTCAACAAAACCAACAGCAAAGACTTTGTCTTCTTTTTCGATAGCGACTATGATGTTCTTTCTCGTGTTCAGCAGTGCGATAAAGATTTCATGATCATGCCGAGAGCGTATTCCGTCCAGCAAACAGATTCCGCTATTAACCTATTCGATCCGCCTGTAGTCCACATTGACTTTTCTTTTTATACGACACAATGCGTCGAATTAATTCGAAGCAGTAATGCGCGTGTATGGATCAACGCTCTGGGTGATCCCGATAAGGACCTAAAGGAGGGTAGAGAAAAGCGAGCATTAAAAAATCTGCTGCAACACGGCGCCAGTATTATTCAAACAGACGAACCTGCGTTGTTGCTTGGCGCACTTCGAAAAGAAGGATTACACCAATAATGGAAACTCAATGAAAAGGGCTCGGGAAGCAGCGATTTTAACCTCGATATTGTTTGTCACATGGGCATGTGATTTAAAAAAGGATGACATTCAGAATAAAACGTATACGTCAAACCTAATTTTTCCTTACCAGGATGAGCATGTACATGGATCCACGATTGTTGAGCTTCCTAATGGTGATCTTCTTTCAGCATGGTTCCAAGGGTCGGGCGAGCGATGGGCCGATGATGTAAAGATTTTGGGCTCGCGGCTGGCAAAGCGCGACACGGCGTGGTCAAAAACTTTTGTCATGGCTGATGTCAGTGGTTTCCCCGATATCAACCCCATCATGTTCATGGACCAGCAAGAACGATTGTGGTTGATGTGGTATCCCGTAATCGCAAATCAATGGGAAACATCGATCCCAATGTATCGCATTAGTGACAATTACAACAATAGTGTTGCACCGGTCTGGTCCTGGCAGGACGTTCTTTTTGTAAAGGCTGGTGACAAAACCGAGCGTGGAATTCAACCCGGAGATCGGTTTGTGCAGCAAGTGAATGATCAATTACAGGAGTATGAACACTATTTAACTTCTTCGCTAATCCTTGAGATGCCTGATAGTGTTAAGAAAACACTGCGTGAAGAATGGAAAAAATATAAACTAAAGATGGACAGCCTTTCCAAAGGAGAAAACATGATACGCGCAGGCCGTATCCAGGAGGGAGGCAAAGAAAATTCTGCACAGTTGGGGTATCCATTAACCAGGCGTCTTGGCTGGCAGACAAAGAACAAACCTGTATTCCTGGGAAAGCGCCTGATCCTGCCGTTGTACTCCGATGGATTTGACTGCTCTCTCTTTGCTGTCACCGACAATGGGAAAGATTGGATGTACAGTAACCCTGTTTTAGGTGGCGCCGGAATCCAGCCGACGATCGCGATTGGTAAAGACAGTGTATTGGTTGCTTACTTGCGTGACAATGGACCACCTCCTAATCGTATGCAACGGACAGAATCGCGTGATAAGGGACTTTCGTGGACAATTGCTAAGGATGATCAGCTGGCTAATCCCGGGGCGGGGTTTGATCTTGTCACATTGTCTACTGGTGATTGGGTGATGGTCTACAATGATTCGGAAGACGGAAGGCATAACCTTACCGTTGCATTGTCGGATGACGAGGGGAAGTCCTGGAAATGGAAGAAGAATGTGGAGAACGATATGCGTTCGAATCCAACATCAAGCCATTACCCTGCAGTGATTGAAGGCGCTGATGGACGGATTCATATTTCTTATAGCTATCATCGGAACGATATTAAGCCTGGAAGGACGATTAAGTATGTATCATTTCCGTCTGACTGGATAAAAAATTGAATTGTGCATTCATGATAGTTGTCATGAACAAAAAACCTTTGCACGAAAGAAATATAAAGCATGAAAAACCGGCAAACTTTCATTTCCGTGTTAATGGTAGCCATGGCGTTCGGAACTGCATGGGCGATCCGAGGAAAATTTGGACATGAACAGGGCGCAGCGTGGGCCGGCGCCATTGGCGCAATTTCAGTCGTGCTCGTTGCAAAAAGATCTGATTGGTATAACAGAGTTTTTAAAATTGCGCTCGCTGCCGCAGTGGGGTGGGGCTTAAGCGGAATGATCAGCTATGGTATGGTTGTAGGATACGGGCGAGCAAGCGATTTCTTAAATGTATACTATGGATTGATGATGTTGTTTGTCATAGGTGCGCTGTATGGTTTTCTTGGCGGTGGACTTTTCGCACTCACCTTGTCGGAATCAAAAGAGTTTAAAATCTCCTGGGCTACGCTGCTAGCAGAAATGGTAGCCTTCGCGTTGTTGACGTACGGGCTCCTAATCAACCAATTAGAATGGTTCATGACGCCGCCGCGCTCGGAACTTTGGGCTGCTTGCCTCGGCGCTGCCGTTGCCCTCGCCTGGTTTATCGTTCGACACAGACAGCAAAGTGCATTAAAAGTGGCAGTTTGGGCAGCAATAGGAGGTGGTGTCGGATTTTCCTTCGGTAACTTCTTACAAGTGCTTGGAGCGGGTTCCTCGTTGCCCTTCAACTTTTGGAATATCATGGAGTATTCCATTGGCTTTTTTGGTGGCGCGGGCATGGCATATGGTACACTGACTTCCTCCTGGCCTTCTCACGATCAGATTCCGGAAAAACGGAGTAACGTGATGCCTATGCTGATCCTGGCCGTTTTCATTCCCTTCGTACTTTGGGATCAATCGTTCGTGACGGAAAAATTAGATTTCATACTTAAATTGGGTGGAA
>DASQTN010000209.1:0-11467 GCA_035641895.1 Chryseolinea sp.
GATCGCTTTTGTCTTTGATGGTAAAAATTACGCGGCTGGTTTTTGCCAATTCTACGATAACGGTATCACTCGTTTGTTGAGCCTTCGTAATCGTAACAGCCGTTACTATTATTAATGTAAATAAAAACTTCTTCATAGTCATTTTACTTGTTTTGTCCACGTTTATCGTTTCTGAATTCCAGCGCCAGGATTTCATTTTTCTTCCCCCTCAAATCACCAAATGGATCTTGATTGCTGGTCAATTCATTTGCTTTCTTTAAGAGCTTTTTTAACGTAGATGACTTCCGATCATTCGAGGTTGCTTCCGCTAAAGCATTTTTATCCAAATATTTTTCGGCTTCTTCCGCTGTGATCGTCAAAGTAATAGAAGAAGATTTTTTAGCGACTTGAACCGGCGGCGTAACGTTACCGCTAATGGTCTCAGCGATTGGCGCTTCTGTTGGTTGAAGTATTTCCTGGCTCGGACTAGAAACAATAGGAGCAACTTCAACAAATTTTCTTTCCGTAGCCTTATGCTTGATTGTTTTATTGATAGTTTTTTTATTGGCCGATTTCTTATCATTTGCACTTGCTATCGTTGCACCTTCATCGGCGCGCGCCTCAGTAGTAGCATGAGATTTTTCTGATTCAAGTTTAGGTTCAACAGCTTTTAAATCGGGAGATTCAATTTCTGATGACGCTTGCGATATTGCCTGGTTATTTTTACCTGAAGATTGAAGCCAAAGTATGTATCCGACGGATATAAGAAGCAGAAGCGATGCAGCTACCTTCCACCACACAAATTTTGGTTCATTTTTTTTTAAAGATTTCTCAATTTTATCCCATGCAGCTGCTGGTGGTTGTTTGTGATGGTCAGCCAGTCTTTCTCGGAAAAAATTATCGGGTTGTTGATTCCTCATTGCTAATATTTTTATGGGGTGTCCATTCTTGTTCTTTCAATTGTTTTTGGAGATAAATCCGTGCGCGGCTGAGCTGCGACTTGGATGTATTCTCGCTAATGCCGAGGGATTCCGCAATTTCCTTATGGGAATATCCATCGATCGCAAACATGTTAAATACGATCCTATAACCTGCAGGAAGTTCCTTTACGAGTCGCAATAAGTCTTCCGTCTCCAGATGGTCGTTCAGATTTTTGTAGTTGGGATCATAGTCTACCTCCTTCAATTCCGTTTCCAGGTACATCGAGCGATTTTTCCGCAGGCATGTGAGCGCTTCATTAACCACGATCCGTCTGATCCATCCTTCGAAGCTTCCTTCGAATTTAAATTGACCGATCTTTTCAAAGACTTTTGTAAATGAAGTGACCAATATGTCTTCTGCTTCCATCGAATCTTTGACATACCGGTAGCAAATCGCATACATTTTAGACGAATAGGTATCGTAAAGAAGTCTCTGGGCGTGTGGTTCGCGCCGGAGGCATCCTTTGATCAATTCATCTTCTTTAGCCCGGTAAATTTTGAATTGCATTTAAAACGTTTCATTAGCGAGATGCTAATTTAACGTGTGAGGTTGCTTCGTTGGGAGTAAAAAATTGTAAAATAATGTATCCTGAAAGCTAAAAGCTGAAGGCAGAAAGCTTGGGAGTGCGACTTGAACGTTGTTGCGCCGGGGCTAACCTGTTTGGAATAGCGTTCAGCAGACAGCGCACAGCCTACAGCTTTGTTCTGCGACAACCTCGAACCTCCAACTTCAAACCATTACCACCATAGAAGTTGGCTGGCGATAAAGGCAATGATAATCAGTAGCAAAATAATCATATAGAACGTTTGTTTAGTCTCTTTTGATAATTTGGGGATCTCCCCGAAAGTCGATGTCACTGGCTAACCCCTCGTTCATTTCAAGACTGTGGCTGACGTTAACTTTCGCGGTCGAAGCACCACTTACGTCGACAGTCGCGCCCTCGGCTTCGAGGTTGTATGCCTGAAGTTTCGAAGCAAATTCGAGGTCGGCGTCCAGGTTGTTTACCGCGCCAGACAGTTCTGCTTCCGCCTTACCCGTTAGATCAATACTGAGATTATGAGCTGTAATCACGCCCCGAAGATTTACGGGTCCGCGCAATTCAATTTCCATATTGTCGGACGTGAATTCATCAAATTTTATCGAGCCATAGCCTTCGGCCTCAATCCTTTCGAGGTTGGGCATTGTAATGTTTAACCTGATCTCATTGACGTCGCGGAAATCGCCATTCCAGTCAAAATCACCGTTTTCGCGATCGTATTCAACCACTAGAGTCTGGCCATGCCGGTATATATTATATTTTCTTTTTTCATCGTCGGAACCCTGGAGCTCAACCGCGTATTCATCACCGGCCATGATGTGCACGTCAAACAGACCACGAATATCCAGCTCATCGAAATCACTCAAGCCCAACTTATTTTCGTCATCATTTTCATACGACTCCTCTTCTTCATCCTCGTCTTCGGGGCAAGTCTGACATTTAATTCCTTTGTCAGTCATGATCCAGGTATTTCCTTCGAGATCATCGTAATCAATATATTGTGTGATAAACCTGCTTGAAGATTCATCTAAGACGAACGGATAGTTATATGGAATGTAAAGGGTCATGTTCAATCTTTGAGCACGAAATATGGCGTCTTCCTTAAACCGGATGTTAGAGTCAAACGTAAGGATTGAGTCTTTTACGACAACATTGTAGACTACCATTTTTGCATTTTCAATTGCCTGTTGTTTGGAAGCGCCACGTGATTCGAAACTTTGAACTAGTTTGAATCCTGTTCCATTATATCCTTTCAGGGTCAGGGAAACTGGGTCATAGTCATCCATGCCAACCTCATTGATCTGAAAAACTGCAGTCTTGCCGTTGAGGTTATAGGTTTCTTCGACTTTGTAAATGCCAGTCTCTTTAAATGAATAGACAATTTTTGGAATGCTAACGCTTAAAATGGCCACGCTAACGAAGAACAGAACGAACATCGACCAGCCTACCGTAGTATTGATCACAAAGCGCCTTGCTATTATAGATGCGCCAAGTATCATGATAAATATTGTGGGTACTATCGCTGCAATGAATGCGGCGAGGATTAGCCATCCTGACAAGCTGTTTGCAAAAACTTCTAATGGCATGCTAAGCTCGTCGTAATGAACCCATGGCCAGGAAAACGCTGTGCTGGAGAATAGTCCTACCAATGCGCCCGAGGTGATGACCGCGGTAAACATCAGCGCGAGTCCAAACAAAATAACCGTTATACCAATGACTACACGCAGTACTTCTAAAATTGGTACCAAGATTTTACCCAAAACTGTGATCAGGATTCCAATCAGCCGAAAGGGCAAAAGAAGTAACTTGGTGAGCGGAGTTTCCTCCTTATTCGGGTCTACATTAAGGTTTTTTTTTATGTTGGATTCGATATTGGAAAGGGTCACTGGCTCTCCCTGCATTTCCATTCGGTCGGTAAGACTTTTTGCCTCTGGAAGTGCAATCCATAGTACGATGTAAATGATGAAACCAACACCAAAAAAGATCGTGAATATTACGAACAGCAATCTCACTACTAAGAGATCGATTCCAAAATAAGCGGCTATGCCACCCGATACGCCGCCGATTACTTTGCGTTCCGGATCCCGAAACATTTTCTTTCCTGTGTCAGGTTCATCCAGATCGGTAGATCCCGGAACTACAATCCACATTACGATATAGGCTATGATGGTAATCCCGTATGCGAAAGCTGTCAGTGCGAAAAGCAACCGGATCCAAATTGGGTCGACGTTAAAATATGTTGCCATACCCGAACAGACACCACCCAAAATTTTGCGCCGCTCATCTCGCAATAATTGCCGAGGAGACGTAAAAGTTTTTTGTTCCTTACCAGTTGACGTATCTGAAGAAGATGAAGTTCCTTGCGACGATGCTCCTGGTCCGGATGTCTGTGTAAACTCCTGTTCTTCGGCCGCCTTAAAATCACTTACACTTCCCATTGTCGCAATAAGTGAGGTGACATCATCGGATGTAATAACTTGCTTGCCTTCGTTTAATTTTGAAAGGAAAATTTCGGCTACACGACTTTCAATGTCAGCAAGGATCTCACTGCTATCCTCAAAAGAGGCAAAATATTTATTGATAGAATCCAGATACTTTCTGAGATTTTCATACCCATCCTCTTCGATGTGAAAAATTATGCCGCTTATGTTAATGCTTATATTTTTTTTCATAACTGTGTAAGTCGTATTTTTTTAAACATTGGATTTGGATGTGATTGTCTGAGTGGAATGAACTAAGTCATCCCACGTCGCGGTAAGGCTACCCAAAAATTTACTTCCCTTGTCTGTAAGTTTGTAATATTTTCTTGGGGGACCTGATTTAGACTCTACCCACTTATACTCTAACAGACCGGCATTTTTTAGACGGGTTAGTAAGGGGTAAAGAGTTCCTTCTACCACAATGATCCTCGCGGCTGTAAGCTCATCCAACATGTCTGAAGCATAGACCTCGCCTCGTGAAATAATGTGAAGAATACAATATTCCAATATTCCTTTTCTCATTTGTACCTGTGTATTTTCAAGATTCATACATCACGTTTAAAATCATCCTGCAACTTTATACGCAAACGTACTATGTATGACCAAGTACTTGGCCAAAAAATTCAAAAAGGCTGTTTCCAGCTTAAAATACCGGTTTTTAATTTTTTTGAAGCTCCAGAAAAACTTCGGTCACTCGATAAAATTGTACGTTTCTGTTCACTCTGCTGTACGTTTTTGTGCATAAAAAACCGATCATTTCGCAACCCGATGCTAATTGAATTTTTAGAACATTGACGTCAATTAGCCCTTGTAAGGTTTAACCGATTTCGAGAATAATCAATGTCGATGGTTTGATTACTTTTGGCCATAGTTATGGATGTACCAGATTGTAGCCGCAGTTAGAGTTAATGAGATCATTTTTTCTTTTATTTTTTTGCCTAGTCCTTAGCTTTAGTTCCTTTGCGCAAGTAGGTAATGAATGGATTGATTTCAACCAAACGTATTACAAGATTCCTACAGCAAAAGAGAGCATTTACAGACTTAACTATAGCGATCTGCAAGCTGCAGGGTTTCCGCTGAACGGAATTGATCCCAAAAAAATACAACTATTCCACCGCGGCGTTGAACAGAGTATCCTTGTAGCGGGTGAAAATGACTTGCAATTTGATCCTTCTGATTTTATCGAATTCTATGGTCAAAGGAACGACGGGACCCTAGACGCTGCGTTATATAAGCCGTCCGGTTCACAACCTCATCGGTACTACAATTTGTACAGCGATACCACCAGTTATTTCCTAACGGTTGGAACAACGCCTGGGAAGCGCATTGCCACATTTTACGAAGCGAATACCGCCAATCTTCCTGCCGAGTCCTATCATAAAGCTGAGAAATTGTTGTTGTTCACAAACGAATTTGCAGCAGGGACCGACATTGCTAACGAAGTTTTTAACACCTTTTATGATGTTGGGGAAGGCTGGGCAAGCGGCAGAATTTTTCAAACGCAATCCGTGGATTACACAATTCCAGACATTCTGCGTCGCGCAACAGGCGCTGAAGTACCTGAGCTTGAAGTTATGTTGGTGGGACGCGGAAGTATGGCCCACCAAGTGGAAATTTATGTTGGAACCTCATACCGATTGCTGACTTCCTTGAATTTCGAAGGATATGAGCCTCAAAAAATTATCTTACCCTTGCAATGGTCTGACATCGGCGGCGACGATAAACTCACGGTTCGAGTCAAGGTTAATGGCGTTGGTGGACAACCAGACCGAATCAGCGTCTCTTACATAAAACTCACCTATCCAGAGCTTGTGGATGCAGGAGGTTTAACTGACAAAAATTTTGTACTGGCGCCAAATACAAACGATAAATCATTTATTCAAATCGCAAATGCGCCGACGGGCGCCCGTCTTTTTGATATCACCGACTTAAATTCAATAGTCCGGATTGGTACGACGATCTCCACGACGTTGGATGCCGTAGTTCCATCGACAAGCTCTTCACGGAAGATTTTTGCCTCGACCAGCGTAATAACACCTGCGATCAAGCCATTAACCTTCAGAAAAATTATTCCAAATCAACACGACTATGTTATCATAGGCCATCCGTTGTTACGAAGACCTGCGCTCGGTTACAGTGATCCAATAAAGGCTTTCGCGGAATATAGGGCTTCAACTCAAGGTGGTGAATTCGACACCCTTGTTGTCAACATTCAACACCTTTACGACCAGTTCAGCTATGGAGAAACTACGCCGCTGGCGATTTATAAATTCCTGGAATTTTTAACCGATACCGGTTCCCCGAAATACTTGTTGCTGATCGGTAAAGGTCTTGATGTGTGGTATAAATATTACAGGAACCCATCCGCTTTTCCAGTCTTTAAAGATCTGATACCACCGCCTGGCTATCCCGGCGCAGACATGGCTTATAGTGCAGGCCTTTCAGGAACGCAATTTGAACCGGCCATACCCACGGGTCGTATACCGGCCATGAAAGCCGAGGAAGTCGCAGCTTACCTCGACAAGGTTAAAGAAGCAGACGCTTTGCCTTTCAATGATCTGTGGCGTAAGAATGTTCTGCACTTAAGTGGAGGACGAGAAGAAGGTGAGCCTGAGCTTTTGCAAAGCTATTTAGTAGAGCTACAGCAAGTTGCTGAAGACCTTCATTTTGGCGCCAAAGTTTCAGCGCTGGCGAAATATTCCAAGGAGATACAGTTGATCAATGTCTCCAAACAAGTGAACAGCGGTGTTAATCTAATTACTTTTTTTGGTCACTCATCCGCCACAAACCTTGACTTCGACATAGGGTATGTGAGTAATCCAGTAATGGGTTACAACAACAAAGGAAAATACCCAACACTGTTGATGAATGGCTGCAATGTTGGCTCTTACTTTCTGAATTATGCCACTTTTGGCGAAGACTGGGTATTAGCGCGCGATAAAGGCGCGGCAGCTTTTATTGCGCATAGTTCTTATGGATTTACAAATTTGCTGAAGAGGTATTCAGATTATTTCTACGAGGTAGGATATGGCGACTCCACCTTTATATACAAAGGAATAGGCGATATTCAGAAAGAGGTTGCACGAAGATATATGGCGACTGCCACACCCACGATGGACAACACTACACAAGTGCAGCAGATGGTCCTGTTAGGTGACCCGGCTGTCAAACTATTTGGGGCACCGAAGCCCGATCTCGAAATCAACAATGACAATGTTTCAATTGAATCACTGGATGGACAGCCGATTCTTGCCCTGACCGATTCTTTTGCCTTAAAGCTTGTGGTCCGGAATTTTGGCCAGGCAAAGCCAGACACGATTCGCGTCGAAGTGGTCCGAACACTGGGTGACAATTCCACGATAGTTTACGACTCCCTGTACCCGGTACCGAAATATAGTGATACGTTACGATTCATTATCAGGAAGGGTCGCGAGCAAGGCTTCGGGACAAATTCATTCAAAATTACAATTGATCCCGATGATGTTTTATTGGAGTTAACGAAAGAAAACAACGTTGCAACCAAGGAGTTTGTAATACCATTAAATGGAACTAAGCATTTATTTCCAGTCAACTATGGTATTGTAAATACGATTGAAGTCTCGGCATCATTTCAAAACACGGATTTACTTTCCGGTGAAAGCGATTTTATCTTGGAGCTGGATACCGTAAGTAGATTTGATAGTCCTTTTAAGAAACATATGCTTGTCAAAGGAAATGTTCTGGCAAGGCAAACGTTCTCCCTTCTTACCACAGATACGTTAGCTTACTATTGGAGAACGAAGCTCGCCAATCCGACATCTCTTGAAAGCACCGAGTGGACACAGAGTTCGTTCACTTACATAAAGAATGGACCAGAAGGCTGGGCACAAGTCCATTTTCCACAGTATCTAAAAAATGAAACTATCGGCCTGGTGCAAGATGAAGACTCCCGAAGATTCAGTTTTAAGGAGACAGTTACTACTGTGGATATCAAGACATATGGCGGAAATCACCCTGCGGTTAACACTGATGTAAGCGTCAAGATCAACGACGAGGAGTTCAACTTAACACAACAGGGATTTATTTGCCGCGACAATTCGATTAACCTCATAGCGTTCGACAAGAACTCCGCTACTCCCTACATCGGAGTTCCATTTAAATGGTATAACCGGGGTAACCGGGCCTGCGGACGCGAGCCTTGGGTAATCAATAATTATGTTCCAGGAGATATGGTCTCCGGAAATGAATTTGATATCATTCAGTTTGTCAACAATGTTCAGGAAGGCGATTCTGTAGTTTTGTTTAACATCGGTGATCCGCTATATAGTACCTGGCCAATCGCCGCCAAGGTGAAGCTGGGTGAGCTTGGTATCTCTGTAGCACAGATCGATGGTCTGTCCGCGGGTGAACCGATTGTCATTTTTGGAAAAAAAGGACTGGCGCCTGGTGCAGCAACGATTATCAAAGGGGCTGGATCTCCAGCAGACATGCAGGTGCTAACCGTTAACAAATCTGTTACTGGTCGGTATTCTACGGGCGCCATGACCACCGGTTTAATTGGACCGGCGTTAAGCTGGCAGTCCCTCACAGCAAATTATACGGAGTTGGAAGCGAACGACATCGTTAATTTCGACATAATCGGAGTCCGGTTAACTGGTACTGAAGAATTACTTTTTTCAGAAGCAACCAAAGATCACGACTTAAGTACTGTGAATGCATCGGAGTTTCCTTATTTGAAAATAATATTTAGAGCCACAGACGAAATTAATCTTACCGCCGCCCAGCTCAGCAATTGGATCGTTGTCTACACTCCCGCACCCGATGGGTTGTTAATTTTTAATGGCTCAATCGCACAGCAGGTGTTTAACGAGGGACAAACTTGGAACGGACCATACGGTTTTATAAACATTACCAATCAAACATTTTCCGATTCGCTGATGGTTCAGGCAGAGATTTACAATCAGGCATCTCGTACTTCGCACCTTGAGAATCTTAAAATTAAGGCTCCGCTTCCCGGCGACACAACAAAATTCTACTTGGATGTAAACACCCTCAATAAGGTGGGAATGAACGACGTAAATGTGTACGTCAATCCTAAGATTATCGCGGAGCAATATTACGACAACAATGTACTTCAACTGAGAGACTATCTGTTAGTAGAGGAGGAGACCATCCGGCCAGTATTAGATGTCTCGATTGATGGTCGCTACATAGAAAATCGAGATTTCGTCACTTCAAATCCACTCATCCTGATTAAAGTCTGGGACGAGAACGAACATATTTTTAAAACAGATACCGCTGGCATGAAAGTATACCTTTCCTTTCCGTGCGAACTGGAACCCTGCAAGCTTACACCGATTTCTCTGGCCTCCAGTGAGATTAAGTGGTTTCCGGCAACCGCCAGTTCTCCCTTTAGCATTGAATTCCGCCCGCCAAACTTGTCTGACGGCGTATATACATTGCGTGTCGAAGCTGCTGATGGCAAGACCAACACCAGTGGAAGTGATCCATTTGAAATACAGTTTACTGTAAATAATGAGACGACTGTAACCATTAAAGATCCATATCCGAACCCGTTCGTGAATGAGGTCTACTTCAAAATTGTCATTACTGGAAACCAATTACCCGATGCATTTGACATGCAAATAATGGATGTCAACGGAAGAGTGCTCGGTCACTACGGAAATTACGACCAGCCGTCATTCCATATCGGGACTAACGAACTCAGTTGGGATGGCACAGATCCCAGTGGCAATTCACTTCCAAACGGAGTGTATGTCTACAAAATGATGCTTTACGTACAGGAACGCATCGTTCAAAAAATCGGAAAGCTTGTCCTGGTCAGGAAGCAATAGATTCACACAGAATCAATTGCTCGAATACAAAGTCATTTTATTAAGGTCGACTTTTGTCACGTACATCACGCGGAGTGGGTCAATGGGAGTCCAATGTTTTACGTAATGGATTTGTACCGATTTGCCAGAAAGTTCCTGGCGCAACACCGGAAAAGAAATCCCTTTTTCAAGTTCATCATCGATATAATAAAACCTGTCGTCATCTTTTAGCTTGAAGACCACGTCCTTCTCGCCCGTTTCAATGACTTGCTCAATCGTTCCAGTGGATACGAGCGTGTTACCTGCTGACGAACTTGGCAGCGGCCTGAAGATTAAACCTAACGTGATCATTAAAAAAAAGAAAATACTGGCGACAACTATTTTTTTTGTTTTCATAATGGGTAAACGATGAGACAAAGATAAATTAACTAGCTAAATAGCATAACGTTCGTTCTTGTAATTCATTACAAACTTTCGTTAGTTAAACTTTTTTGATTCTTTTAGACCAAAACCTTGCCTTTTACAAAACTTTATCGTTTAATTTTGCATTTAGTATCAACACCAAAAAAACAAACTGAATGATTTTCCTCTAACGGTTCAACCTTAACGACAAGAAAGAAATTGAAAACATTGTTCACCATAATATCAGCGGCTATTGCTGCTTACCACTCCAAAAGAACTGTTCAGTTCTGTCCTACTGCCTGCACGGTGACCAGGCGCCCTCGCCCGACGCGCTTCGTGCGTATCTGATACCTTCATCGCACCCACATTGAAGACGGAATGTCAAGGACATTGCGCTCTTGTGCATTTGGCACGGTTGTTATAACCACTCACTGCAACTTTTAAAAAGAAATTGGAAAATCTAAAACTCATTGTTAGGGTAGCAACTCCTGACGATACACATTACGCAGAGACCATCACAAATGAGATGGAAGAATCTGCAAAAGCGCGCGGCACAGGAATAGCCAAGCGTTCACCGGCCTACATTGAAATGAAAATGAGGGAAGGAAAGGCTGTTATTGCTACTACGCAAGACGGCGCATGGGTTGGATTCTGTTATATAGAGGCTTGGGAGCATGGTAAATATGTTGCCAATTCCGGACTTATTGTAGCGCCTGCTTTTCGTAAGACGGGTGTTGCAACAGAAATTAAAAAGAAAATTTTCAAGCTTTCGAGGGAGAAATACCCTGATGCTAAAATATTTGGGCTTACCACAGGTCTGGCTGTTATGAAGATCAATTCCGATCTTGGGTATGAACCTGTTACCTATTCAGAACTTACGAACGACGAGGAGTTCTGGAAAGGATGCCAAAGCTGTGTGAACTATGAAATCCTGATGAGCAAAGGGCGCAAAAACTGTATGTGTACCGCCATGTTGTTCGATCCTGTCGAGGCAGAGGCCAAGATAAAGGCGGCTGAACAGGCGAAGGCTGAGGCAAAGGCAGCTGAGCCACAACCCGTCCTCGCAGACCACGAACATGCTCACCGTCACCGCCAATTCAAAGGCAATCAAAAATTGTTCGAGCGATGGCTTCGCTTCAAACAATTTGTGCTGCTCAAATCCTTCCGCAAAAAAGAAAATGTTTCGGGAGATCCTTCCGTCAAAAGAAGATCCTTACTGGGCATATTTTTTTGGTAATCCAGCATGCATGTTAGAAATTACGGCTCGACATCGG
>DASQTN010000210.1:0-4990 GCA_035641895.1 Chryseolinea sp.
ACCGTCACCGTTGACAGCTGGGAGAAGCTCGGTCAGGAACGGTTGCGTGCCCGCGACTTGTTCAGCGAAGGTATCATGCTAAAACGAAAGGATTCAATTTACCGCGATGGCCGCAGACGCGGCGACTGGTGGAAATGGAAAATCGATCCGTTTACGATCGACGCTGTCATGATTTACGCCATGAGTGGTCACGGTCGCCGGGCGAATTTATATACCGATTACACTTTTGCGGTTTGGAAAGATGATCAACTCGTGCCTTTTGCCAAAGCCTATAGTGGCCTGACTGATGAGGAGATTCGCGAGGTTGACCGCTGGGTAAAACGAAATACTGTGGAAAAATTCGGACCTGTTAGAAGTGTAAAACCTGAACTGGTTTTCGAAATCGCCTTTGAAGGGATTGCAAAATCGACCCGGCATAAGTCAGGAATTGCGCTCAGATTTCCCCGGATCCACCGCTGGCGCAAGGATAAGCCGATTCAGGAAGCGAATACGTTGGACGACCTTGTTAAAATTCTGGAGAGCGTTTCCGCGTAACCAGAAAGCTGTAAGAAACTAAACCCGAAACTGGAAAACTTTTTTTAAATTTAGTCTATGATGCGGCGGCTGTTGTTAAGTGCGCTGATTTTGCTGTTACACTTTGGTGTGCAAGCGC
Organism: Chryseolinea sp.; assembly: GCA_035641895.1. Taxonomy (GTDB): domain Bacteria; phylum Bacteroidota; class Bacteroidia; order Cytophagales; family Cyclobacteriaceae; genus Chryseolinea. The sequence continues at coordinate 653 of DASQTN010000210.1, forward strand.
AGCAATATCAGGATGAAATCCGAAAGAGCATATTTTTTGGGGGAGGCAGCTATTTTGTGGACGAAGTTCAGATCGACGAACTTTACCACTGGCTCGATTCTGTTCCTAATCTGCTGGAGAAATACGATATCCACCTTATCAGTCATACCGATCCTATTGGAGGAAAAGAATACAATGAGTGGCTATCCAAAATGAGAAGCGAGGCAGTCCAGCAAATAATTCTTAACAGGGGTGACATCTCGGAAAGAAAAATTACCATCAAAGATTGGGGCCTTGATAATCCAGTGTACAGCAACACCTCTTATGGCGGTATGCAAATGAACCGAAGGGTTGATGTTATTTTGTACCCCATTATTTTTTAGTGGTATTTGGTTTGAAAGGTGATCGGTAATCGGTGATCGGTACCAGTAGTATGGGGCGTAGAACTTCATTGAATTACGTGCTTGCAAAAATTGCGTTTTGACGGCTAATGATTAAACCCGCGTCCTTGTGGGGAATCGGCTTTTCTATACACTTCCAGTACAAAAGACAACGAACTAGGAAACGTACCGAATTGAGCTATCGGAACCGATTGCCGATTACTTGACCCACCCGATTACCACTTAAAGAGGCTACCGGAACCGATTACCTGATAACCGATTACTGATTACCATTCAGGCATCCGAAACCGGACACCAATTTGCACAAGCGGACGAATCATCTTATCATTCACCTTAATTTACCGGTGTCTAAGCGCCCTGGGGCGTTGGCATTATTGTTGGCTTTGTCGCCATCCAAGGGCTAAAACCATCGGTTTAACAACCCTATAACTCATGATCAAACTACACGACATCGACAAGTACGTGGATTCACGTTTTCAACGCACGTTCGTATTAAAGGGCGTTAACCTTTCCGTAGAACAGGGAGAATTTCTAACCATTATGGGCCCCAGCGGCGCTGGAAAGTCCACGCTGATGAACATCATCGGAATGTTGGACGAACCCTCCGCAGGCGAATATTACTTCTTTGACGAACCTGTCCATAAGATGAAGGAGAAACAGAAATCCGATATGCATAAGAACTACATCGGCTTCATTTTTCAGGCCTATCACCTTATCGATGAACTTACAGTGTACGAAAATATTGAAACCCCATTGCTCTATAAAGGTGTAAGCGGAGCACAGCGCAAGAGCATGGTAGCTGAGATGCTTGATCGCTTTAACATGGTAGCGAAAAAGGATTTATTTCCCGAACAATTGAGTGGCGGTCAGCAACAGTTAGTGGGTGTGGCACGGGCTATTGTAGGTCAACCGAAATTATTGCTGGCGGATGAGCCCACTGGCAATTTGCACTCCGACCAGGGAAGGCAAATCATGGAGATCTTTAAAAAATTAAATGATGAGGGCATTACCATTATACAGGTAACGCACTCAGAAGAAAATGCCCGGTATGGCAAGCGGATCATTCAGGTAGCGGATGGAGCCGTTGTTGAAGATGGTGTTGTTGCGGAAAGAAATTAGTCTATGAAAAGGAATATAATAACAATAGTAGTTTTTTCAATTTTAAGCATACAAGCCTTTGGACAGGACAGTACCGTGGCAAGGCTTTCTTTTAAGGACGCTATTAAAATCGGCCTCCAGAATAATGTTATCCTCAATCAACAAAAGAACCAGCTGTCGTACACGCAAGTGAATAAGACCGCTTCGTTGCTGCAAGTGGCTCCGTCGATTGACGCCAGCGCAAATGCATATCGAAACGATGGTAACTCTTTTAATCCCAATGAAGGGAAAGTTGTAAATGGTAAAACGGATTATATAAATGCCAGCATAGATGCCAGTATTCCGGTTTTTAATGGAATGAATGTCATCAATACCTACCGACAAGCCCACAACACGAATGAAGCTCAGCTCCACCAGGTAAACAGGTCGAACCAGGATGTTATACGAGATGTCGCCGCTCAATATCTTACCTGCCTGTTAGATCAGGAGCTCATTGCGATTGATGAGCAGAATGTTGCAATGCAAAAGCTCCAATATGACCAAATACAAGCCCAGGTTGAACTCGGCTCTAAAGCTGAAGCAGACCTTTATAATCAGGAGTACCAGGTAAAAAATGCGGAATTATTACTCGTTAGATCAAAACTTAAATTAAGGAACGACATAACAACGCTCGCGCTTACAATTCAAATTGATCCAACCGGATTATTTGAGGTTGAAGAAGTCGATTGGGATATCAATGCGATTGTTGCCGACACTTTATCAGTTAACCAACTGATAACTGAAGCTCAAAATCGGCGAAGCGATTTGAAACAAGCGAATTTCAACGAAAAAGCGGCTCGTTTTGGATATTCGGCCCTCAAAGGCAGATACCTTCCCAGCCTTTATGCCGGCGCATCGTATGGATCCCGGTATAACTACATCTATGGAGATGTCAACCGTACTTTTAGCCAACAATTTAGGGAAGACAATACCAGCTTTAGCTATGGATTAAATCTCAGTATTCCGATATTTTATGGATTTCAACGGAGGTCACAGGCGGCGTTTGCAAAAGTGACGTATGAGAATGCAAGAATCCGAACACACAATGCGGAGGTTACTGTAAAATCTGATGTGATAAGAGCTTATCAGAATTTTAATGATACCAAAACAGCTTATGCCGCGTCTAACGCTCAGTTGAAAGCGGCAGAATTAACCTACAAAATGGAAAAAGAGCGTTATGATTTGGGGATTTCGACAATGGTTCAACTCACCACGACCAATCAGGCATACATTAAAGCGCAAGGAGATTTACAGAGCGCCAAATACAATCTTATGTTCCAACGCCTGTTAATTGCTTATGCTACGGGTACCTTGAAAATCGAGGATATTCCGTAACATCGCGTCATAACGAAGAGATTTTCCCACTCAGTTAGCTGTTCTACAAGCTTTTTCTTACCTTTGCAGCCCGTTCGATTGAACGGTCACGCCTAGCGTGGATGTAAAACAAATTTGTAGCAACAGCCCATTTGCTGCATGTATTTTAGGGCATTTGCATGGCAAAAGTTCATAAACCAGGAGAAAGACCTAGAAAAACCACTGCTTCAGACGAAGCAAAAGCCGCCTCCAAAAAAACTCTCAAAGAAGACAAGGTTGACAAGATCGAAATCGACGAAGATGATCCGTTAGCAGAGATTAAATCCCTCCAAAAAGAAGAAATCGTAACAGAAGCTATCCCAGTGTCTGAGCTGAAAAAAGCCAGATACGAAAAACAAGTTCCAGGTGAATTTGATTTCGACGCTTTTGCCTCAAAAGGTTTTGGGGAAGGTTACTCGAAGGACAAGAAAGCCGAAATGGAACAAATGTACTCCGGCACTGTAACGTCTGTCGATACCGGTGAAGTTGTTAAAGGGATTGTCGTTGGTATTAATGACCGTGACGTTATCCTGAATATCGGATTTAAGTCAGATGGCCTGGTGCCGCTGGCAGAATTTAAAGAAATGACCAACCTCAAAATTGGTGATGTTGTTGACCTCTTTATCGAAGAGCGTGAAAACGCAATGGGTCAGCTCGTCCTCAGCCGCAGAAAAGCGAAGCTGGTGAAAGGTTGGGAATATGTACAAACTGCACTTGACAAAGATGAAGTTATCGAAGGTTTTGTAAAACGCAGAACCAAAGGTGGTCTTATCGTCGATGTATTTGGAATCGAAGCGTTCCTTCCAGGTTCACAGATCGATGTAAAACCGATCCGCGATTTCGATATCTATGTAAATAAATCAATCGAAGTAAAAGTTGTTAAGATCAATTACACCAACGACAACGTTGTGGTATCGCATAAGGTACTGATTGAAAAAGATCTTGAACAACAAAAAGCAGTAATCCTTACCAACCTTGAAAAAGGTCAGGTATTGGAAGGTGTGATCAAGAACATGACCAACTTCGGTGTATTCATCGACCTTGGTGGTGTAGACGGATTACTTCACATTACTGATATCAGCTGGGGACGTATCAACCATCCTGAAGAAGTTCTCAAACTTGACCAAACGGTTAAGGTTGTTGTTCTTGATTTCGATGGTGACAAGAAGAGAATCTCATTGGGTATGAAACAACTTACTCCTCATCCATGGGATTCATTACCTGTTGAAATTCAGATCGGCTCGAAAGTAAAAGGCAAGATTGTAAATGTTGCTGATTACGGAGCATTCCTCGAATTGCAACCTGGCGTCGAAGGCTTGATTCACGTAAGTGAAATGAGCTGGTCACAACACTTGCGCAATCCTCAGGATTTCATGAAAGTCGGCGACGAAGTTCAAGCTGTAGTGTTAACGTTAGATCGCGACGAGCGTAAGATGTCACTCGGTATCAAACAACTTACTGAAGATCC
>DASQTN010000211.1:0-3856 GCA_035641895.1 Chryseolinea sp.
TTTTTGTTTTTTAACATCCATCCGGAAGTACTATCCAAACCGTTGTTGGTGGTCTTTTCATATCAGTTCCGCTCAGACTCACCGGTCTCCTGGACTTTTCATTCAGACAAAAATATTTTTGATGATCTACAATCGAATTTGTGTGAACTGGTGAGACATCCGAGTCCCGGAAACCGGTGACTCGGACGGGGTTGTTGAGGGAACACTTAGCCACGTGTTCCGACAATTCTTACTTCCGCATTGATCTTTTTTTGTCTTTTAACATCAATCCGGAAGTACTATCCAAACCTTTGTTGGAGTTCTTTTCAAATCGATTATCCCAATCAGAGTCACCGGTCTCGGGACTCTGATTCAGACAAAAGTATTTTGGACGATTTAAAATTGAATTTGTTGTAAACGGTGAGACATCCGAGTCCCGAAACCGGTGACTCGGATGGGGTTGTCGGAACACTTAGCAAGTGTTGTAATAATTCTTTTCTCTGAAAGAAATATTGCTTAACTATAAGGATGCGGCACTACAAGAAATTGTTACTACTGGCTTGCGCTTTGTTAAGCGCTGGCTCCCTTTTCGCCCAGGTCGACACTACCATGCTGTGTCGGGGTAATTACTTTACAGAAGCAGAAGGAAAATCGGCGCTGCAAGAATTTCAGTCATCCTATACTGACCTGAAGGGTTGGGAGAGAAGAGCCGATCGGATCAGGGAAGGCATTAAGGAGGGGATGAATCTTTCCAAAGATTTTACAAAGTCGCCTTTGAAACCGATCATCCATAGTAAAAGGGTTTACGCAGGATATTCCGTCGAGAACGTGGCAATTGAAAGTATGCCAGGATTTTTTGTTACAGGCAATCTTTATAGACCGGAAAAAGTCTCGTCATCTTATGCCGCGATTCTTTCACCCCATGGCCATGGTAAAGATCCACGGTTTCAGGAGAACGTCCAGAAACGTTGCGCTGCCTTAGCAAAGATGGGAGCTATTGTTTTTGCTTATGATATGATCGGATATGGCGACGCCCATCAGTGTGAGCACAAGATTCCGCAGGCGCTCACAATTCAAACCATTAATAGTATTCGCGCGCTCGATTTCTTGCTTACGCTTCCTAACATCGATCCAGAACGAATAGCTGTTACTGGAGAGTCGGGTGGAGGCACCCAGACATTTGTGCTTACTGCGCTGGATAACCGGGTGAAAGTTTCCGCTCCAGTTGTTATGGTATCAGCACATTTTTTTGGTGGTTGTATCTGTGAAAGCGGAATGCCTATTCACAAAAGCAGCGACCATCAAACCAGCAATGTTGAGATTGCTGCTCTCGCTGCACCGCGCCCGTTGCTTCTTATTTCTGATGGAAAAGATTGGACTAAAAACACACCACAGGTGGAATTTCCTTATATACAAAATGTTTATCGACTTTATAATGTTGAAAGGAATGTGGAAAATTTACACCTGCCGGATGAGGGTCATGATTACGGATCCAGCAAACGCAAGGGTGCTTATCTTTTCTTAGCCAAACATCTTAACCTATCGCTGAACGAAGTAATAGATTCAAAAGGCCAAGTAATGGAAGATTTTATTAAGGTGGAGTCGGCAGACGCCCTGCGCGTATTTAATGATAAGCATCCGATCCCATCCTACGCAGTAAATGGGAATGAGGAAGTGCGTAAATTATTAGATTCTGTGGTGAAGAAATAAATATTGCTAACCGCGGTATAAAAATAAAAAATATGATCAGGATTAACCCCGACCATATTTCCGTCCAGCCTATAAACTATTTGAAATTGCCATTCTTCCATGCGCCCAATCGATTTGTACATCGATGCGGCTACCGGAACGATATCCAATTCTTAAATCCTCGATAAAACGATTTAGGTTTGGAATTACAGAGGCAACTGGATCAGCTGCTTTTTTCAATGTCTCGTTGTCAAGACCATCGCTATCGTGCCCTTGGTTCAGTGAGTCGTTGTCGTATTTCATAATGAGATGGCTTTGAGTGTTAATGAGGATACAAACAAAGCAACTTTTTAGAGGTCTCTCAATGACGATTGTTGGGCTTTCTTTAGATTTTTATCATAGAGCAACTCACTGGTGTCGGGGAGACACTTTTGTAACTAGTTGAGAATCAGCAATGGTGAGAAATTAGAGATGCCGGTAAAGCATTTCGCATTTAATAATTTTTCCACCGTTTGCTAAAATATTTTCCTTCGCTTTAAGGAAACCGTTGGCGTCTATGGCGCGTGTTGCATCTTCAATAATATACGTCTCAAAATTTTCCTTAATCGAATCTTTCGCCGTATAATAAACGCAGTAATCTGCGGCGAGCCCACACACGTAGACTTTTTTGATTTTCCTTTCTCGAAGATATCCCGCAAGGCCTGTAGATTTCTTAGATCCATTATCATAATATGCGCTGTAGCTGTCTATTTCAGCGTCCATACCTTTGCGGAAAATTCCTTCCACTTTTTTAAGATCAAGCGATGAATGAAGTTGTGCTCCTTCGGTGCCTTGAATGCAATGATCCGGCCATAATACCTGTTCCAATCCATGGAGCATAATCGTTTGGAATGTCTTTTTACCTTCGTGATTGCTGGCAAAACTTTTATGATTGCGAGGATGCCAGTCTTGCGTCGCAACGACCAGACTAAAGGAGTCTTGAAGTTCATTGACCAATGGAATTATTTCATTTCCCTCAGGCACAGCCAATGGCCCGCCGGGCATGAAGTCGTTTTGAATGTCAACAAGTATTAGAGCATTCATCTGATAACTATTTTTTAGATGGACGCATGGATTTTTCGCGATCATGCTTCGACCTAAATCGTGGCTCATTTATGTTACTTCTTAAATTGGTGTTTCAACTGATTTCGTTCTTCCCTCAATTTTTCACTGATGCCAACCTTGTAAATGTGAGGATTGTCGAAGCGTTTATGTTCTTCCGGAAGCAGTGCTAATCGGGCACGACAGTAATTTGCAATTTCCTTTATATTAGGTTGTGCAACGGTAGTTCTACCATTTTCCATAACCTTCGAGAGGAGCGGTTCCTGCTTGTATCCTTTAAGATCAAGCGATTTATCAGGTTCAAACGGATGGTACATCACGTCCGCTTTTGTCTCACCATCACACGTGATGATGTCGGCACCTAAAAACCTTCCAGCTTCGCTCACGATCCGATACAATTGTTTTTTACCTGGTAGTGTAATCTTCTTAAGATTCTCCGATAATTTTATTCTTGGTTTGCCGTCTGCATAGGCAAGTTTATAAACACCGTCCAACGCGGCGTCTGGTGGTCCGGTCACAAGGCTGGTGCCAACGCCAAATGAATCAATTGGTGCCTGCTGATCCGATAAACTTTTTATAACATGTTCATCTAACTGATTGGAAGCTGTAATTTTTACATCGTGCAAACCCGCGGCATCCAACATTTTCCGCGACTGTTTCGATAGGTATGCGAGGTCTCCGCTGTCCAAACGAATCCCGGCTAATCGACGCGACTCGCTGGCCATTTCCTTAGCGACCGTAATTGCGTTTGGAATGCCGGATTTAAGCGTATCGTAAGTATCAACAAGAAGGAAACAGTTTTCACCCCGGTGGGTCGCGAAGTCGCGAAAGGCTGTTAACTCATCCTCATAACTTTGAACGAAGGCGTGCGCCATGGTTCCTACTACGGGTATTCCATAATCGCATGCAGCCTTAACGTTGCTGGTCGAATCAAATCCGCCGACGAAAGCGGCACGTGTCGCGTGGTAGCCGCCAAGGCCCTGTGCGCGCCGTAGACCGAAATCACTGAGAACCCGCGTTCCAGCAACATAGCGCATCCGTGCCGCTTTGGTGGCAATAAGAGATTGAAAATTAATGATGTTCAGCA
>DASQTN010000212.1:0-2747 GCA_035641895.1 Chryseolinea sp.
AGTTACAGCCGTTGCTACAACCCCAATTCCAAATAACCTTATCCAAAGTATTTTGCCTGTTGCATTCGGGAATAAGTCATTTATTAAGAATGTCAAAATTGGAATGACGATCAGGGCGAATACCACGTTGCTCAACATGAGTAAGAATGCAAACTCTGCAGCCTTAAAGATTCTCAGTGCACCAATTACTAGCCCGCAGAAAATTATGGTTGTCGTAAAACTCCAGAACAAATTCTTTTTTGTCCCTAAGTCTGATTGATTTTTCAGAATACTAGATGTCAAAATGAACACGCAGATTGTCGGAAATATTACAAATGCCTTCATTTAGTTTATTTGCCTGTCGTGTAGTCGATTTGTCCTGATGGCTTGCCGGCAACAACCCAATATACGCATTGCGTATATTTCCTTTTTATGGGAAGGGTAACCAGGTGTAAAATATCATCAAATAATTAAATCTGGACATAAATACCTCCATCGCGTTGTAAACATTTGTTGTCGTTTGTAAGTGAGTAATGCAAATCGACGAACGCTTGTTTGACCATATCAACTAAATTGACTGATCACATGCTATTTCTTTTTCGCTTTCGCCTCGCCGATTAATTGCAAGTCGACATTCTGCTTCGAGATGTACCGGTAATTTCCCTTGCCTAAATCCGCCAGGCGTTCAAGCGCTTTCGATGACCCGGCTCCCTTTCCGAAATTGAAGACTGAAAGAAAAATATCTTGCTTCGAGAATTTTTGTATCAACTGACGGCTTTCATCGCTAAGTCCAAATTCGCCATCGGTTGCCAGAATAATCCTGTTATTCCCACCGCGAATATAATTTTCATCGGCTACTCTATACGCAAGCTTCACGCCGGCATTACCATCTGTTTTACCAGATGACTGCAAATTATTAATAGCACTTTTTATTTTTTGTTCCTCTTTAAAAGATGTCGCTTCCAGCACCGTCTTTGGTTTTCCTGAAAATGCAATGATTGAAACTTTATCCTCCAGTCTCATCATCGAGAGTAAATCCAACACCGATTTCTTTAGCAGGGGAAGTTTTTCGGCCGTATTCATCGACCCGGATACATCCAACAATAAAATCATATTGTTAGTAGCATATCCTTCCATGGAGCGAAGATTTCCACCCGGCTCAGGTAAGTAAACGGTATCCACTCTTTGAATATAAACAGTATCGTGCAGTACGGTTGTTTTCTCAACAACACGAACGGGTTGCTCTTTCGGTTCTACCGCTTTCACTTCGGGCTGCTGTACCGTTGCAACAGCAACGACAGGCTTAACCGTTTGGGATGGCACATCGGCCTTTTGAGAAACTACAGGGTTTTCTGATTTAGGTTTTGGATAATCTACTACAAATAACTCCGGCTGCTTTACCGTTTTTAAAAGAAGAACATCCTGCGAAAGCTCACAGAACTTATTATAATCGTCAACGATATCATTGTAGTGATACACCACGGAATAATAGGGATGCTGGTACCTGGATGCATTGGAGGGCTTCACTTTTCGCAATGCCTCACTCAATGACTTGGACGACTCAGGAAGATCTTCGTAAGGTGTATAAGGGCAAAGGCCGTTGCTCCTACCGATCTTTTGAATCCCTTTCATGTTCTCATACTCTTTTGAAATTACGTCTCGTAATTTTTCGTCGATTTTTTCTGTGGGGATGGTGATCGATGCGACGGCAGGATCGCTTTTATAAAATGCCTTTGCTTTAAAAACGCCGTCGTGATCAAGATCCGTCAGCTGTTGCAGCGCCTTTCCTGACACGTACCACGAATTCGTTGGATTAGAGGGAGCGTATGCATCATAAACAGTCCGAACATCCTGATAAAGCAGTTCTTTCCTTTCATCCCATACGTCGAATAAAACCTTTTGCCGTTCGAGGATTTCATAAACTTTTTTAAGACGGTCCTTCTCGTACCGTTTCTCGTTTGTCTCAATTTCCAGCGAGGCACTAAGGTCATCCATCTCCTTTAAAATGTTCAGAAGCACTTCTGCCTGGTCATTTAAGGATTTTGCAACTGCGGGAGGTAATACTTTACTATCGGCTATGGCTTTTTGATAACTTGACAGCGGGACCTGAAAATCTTCATATTTAAATGACATTCCACCGGTACGGGTATACGTTTCCAAAGTTTTATAGTAGGACGCCGAAGAATTAAAGCTTCCCAGTATTCCCTGCAACCTTCTGGTCTGACTCCACATTTCATTGATGTAGGCAAGGTAGTTGGAGAGCGATTGGTATACCGGCTTTGGTATGGTGGTTTTAACCGCTGCGATCGACACTGCCTTACGGGGAATATCGTTAAATTTTTTTACGTCCACTTCCACTGTTTTTTCCTGCGTCCGGATTTCAAAACCAGGAACATAATCCATCAATTTTAACCCGTGATAATTATTTTGCGTCGCGTACTGCAAAAACATATTGTAATCGGATACCAGCGTTCCATTGACATAGTTTATCAGGCCGAGATAAACATCGTTGGAATGTTTGTCGGATTTTTTTGCTTCGAAATTGTATTCATCGAGATCACTGCGTTTTGTGCTGAGTACGGAACTCAAATTACTTTGAAAGCTGGTCCACATACTGGACGCAGGGTACTGCAGCGTCGGCTTAAACTTTTGCAACGCTGTTAATTGAGCATCGGTGTCAAGAATACTTTGCTCCAATTTTTCTACGGGCCAACCCGTATGAACATCTTCGTTAACATTGAAAGTCCATAAGTCCAGTAAAGCTCTTT
>DASQTN010000213.1:0-3654 GCA_035641895.1 Chryseolinea sp.
CTGACGGTTAGCAGGATTGAAAATTGAAGATTGTAGGTTTACTGCCGAGTCTAAAATCGTCAATCTAAAATCTAAAATTGAAAGATGCTTTGGTATAGAGATTTAGGGGTAACTGAAATTATTTTTATCGCGGCGTTTGTCGCGTTTTACATCTTCTACATAGTGCGGATTATCCGTATTGCAAGGCAATTGAAAACACCGTACTCAAACGTGTTTGTCAAATTGTTTTTTCGCACCATCTATTTTGGCTTATTCATTGTGGCACTTCTCGGCCCTTCTTTTGGAGGGTCAAAAAAAGAAGTTAAATCCGTAGGGAAAGATATCATGATGTGCGTAGACCTTTCTAAATCCATGGATGCTTTTGATATTCAGCCAACGCGCCTTCAGAAGATAAAATTTGAGATGAAAAAAATCGTGGCCGCATTTAATTCTGACCGAATTGGAATCATCATTTTTTCATCTGAAGCCTTTATGCAATGTCCCCTTACTTATGACCAGAATGCGCTTAATCTCTTTATAGAAACAATGAACTCCGGACTGGTTCCTTCAACGGGAACCGATTTTGGACCACCACTTCGCATGGCGTTGAACAAATTAGAAGAAGATACTGGCGGACCAAATGCTCAGGCAAAATCGAAAATTATCATTCTTATCAGCGATGGAGAAGATTTCGGTGATGAAACAGAAGATATTGGCCAGGAAATTGAGAAGAAAGATATCAAGTTATTCACGCTCGGTGTGGGAACGGAAAAAGGTGGAAACATTTACTCGGGAAATAGTCTCAAGACGAATCGGCAGGGTCTCATTGTGCAAACCAAACTTAATCCAGCATCACTGAAGTCGCTGGCAAGCAAGACAGGCGGCCAATATTTTGAAATAAATGAAAGTCAAAATGATGTATCTCGTTTAATCAATACCATCAGTAAGATCGAAGGTGAACTTCGCGATGCCCGATTCATAGATGTAACGGCGAACAAATATTTTTACTTTCTTGCTTTGGCAGCTATTTTATTGGTGATTGATATTTTGATCAATATTGTTACTGTTAGAATATGAAGATTTGCTTATTCATACTCGCTCTCGTGGTAATCGACCCTTCAAGGATCGCAAAGGTGAATAGCGCGAAAACCGAAGCAAGAAAAGCATACATGGACGGGGACTATAAAAAAGCGGTATCCGTTTACACCTATCTAACCGACACCCTAGATGTTCGCGAGGATGAAGTCATGGTTAATTTGGCTAACGCGTATTTCCAAGTTAAAGACACCGCGAACGCTATTTCTGTTTATCAATCATTGACCGCTAGCCCTAAAAGTCATATTCGTTCGAAAGCCCAGCAACAATTAGGAATTTTACATCACCGTCAGGGTAAACTTGAAGAAGCTTTGGCGAATTTTAAAGAGGCGATAAAAGCCGACAACGCGAATGTGGATGCAAAGTACAATTATGAGATGCTGAAGAAAAAATTGGATGAAGAAAAGAAAAAGCAGGAGGAAAAAGATCGAAACAAACCCAAAGAACCTTCGGCTTATGCAAAACGCTTGAAGACCCAAGCCGACGCCCTTTTGGCGAAGTACAGATTTTCTGAGGCAGCATCATTGATGAATGAGGGAGCTAAAAAAGACCCTTCTGTGTTATTCTATGAAGATTTTATGAACAGGTTGAAAGAGGTGGTAACTATAGACAAATCAAAATGAGACAGATAGTTCTATTAGTACTTTTTTGCACTGCATTTAGCGCTACTGCTTTTTGTCAGGGGGCGCAGGCATACTTCAATACGTCGGCCAATCATTACGTGCAAAACCGTAGAGCAGATGCACTGCGTTCTGTGGAGGAAGGTATGCGCAAATATCCAAGCGATCAAAAATTAAAAGCGCTTGCTGACAAGTTAAAAGAAGAAAAACAGAAGGAAGATCAGAAGCGAAATCAGGAAAATAAGGACAAGGAGCAAAAAGATCAACAGCAGAAAGATCAACAAAAGAAAGAGGAGCAGGAAAAGCAAGAGAAGGAGCAAAAAGAAAAGCAAGAAAAACAAGACCAGCAGAGCAAGGAGGAGAAGAAAGATCAGGAGGCAAAAGATAAAAAAGAAGGCGAGCAGGAACAGCGCGAAAACAAAGACGAGAAAAATGAAAAGCAGGACAATGCACCTCAGCTTTCTCAAAAATTGCAGCAAATGAAAATGAGCGAAGAAAAAGCTAAGATGATCCTAGAGGCGATGAAGAACCAGGAGATTCAATACTTGCAGCAAAATAAACGTAAGGCAACAAAGCCAAAAGATTCGGGCAAGCCAGATTGGTAATTCCTTTACAAACTTTCCGAAAGTTTTAAACGTTCGGAAAGTTAAGACACCAAATTACATGAAAGAAACTTACATCATTTCCGCAGTACGCACGCCAATCGGCGCTTTCGGCGGCGGCCTCAGCTCCGTTACGGCCACTAAGCTCGGCGGAATTGCCTTCAAGGCTGCCTTGGAAAAGGCAGGAGTCGAAGGAAAATTCGTACAGGAACTTTTTGTAGGCAACGTTATAGCTGCTGGATTGGGACAAGCGCCCGCTACGCAGGTTGCTGCGAACGCTGGATTAGGATTTAATATTCCCTGTACCCACGTTAATAAAGTATGCGCTTCCGGAATGAAAGCGGTCATGTTTGGGGCACAATCCATCATGCTTGGTCACAATGATGTGGTATTGGCCGGAGGAATGGAAAGTATGAGCAATATTCCATATTATCTAATGAAGGCGCGCACCGGTTATAAATATGGGCATGGCGAATTGTTAGATGGGTTGCAACACGACGGACTAACTGATATTTACAACCATTGCGCCATGGGCGTTTGTGCTGACAACACCGCGAAGGAGATGAATATTTCTCGCAAAGATCAGGATGATTACGCTATTGCATCGTATCAACGTTCAGCGGCGGCCTGGAAAGACGGAAAATTCAAAGATGAAATCGTGCCAGTAGAAGTCACGGACCGCAAGGGAAACATAACCTTATTCGCGGAAGACGAAGAATTTAAAAACGTAAACTTCGAAAAGATACCTACCTTAAAACCAACATTTACAAAAGACGGGACGGTCACGGCAGCAAACGCTTCGACCCTGAACGACGGAGCCTCTGCCCTGCTTTTGATGAGCAAAGAAAAAGCTCAGGAATTAGGTTTGAAACCGATCGCCAGAATTCTTGGTTTTGCCGATGCCGCGCAGGATCCAATGTGGTTTACAACAACACCTTCGATCGCCATCCCGAAAGCAATGAAACAAGCAGGTGTCGATAAAAAGGATGTTGGTTATTACGAAATCAATGAAGCGTTTTCTGCCGTTGCATTGGCCAATAACATTAAGCTGGGATTAGATGTAAAAAATGTTAATGTCAACGGTGGTGCAGTCGCGCTCGGACATCCACTAGGTTCTTCAGGATCCCGTATTCTTACTACGTTGATAAACATTCTCAAACAAAACAACTCAACCATAGGTGTGGCCGGTATTTGTAACGGCGGCGGTGGTGCCTCGGCTATCGTAATCGAGAATATCTAATATTGAGATTTAGAACACATCTTCAGGAGTAAGCTTCCCCTATATAATTCTTTCTTTCGCCGGGCCGGCGTTATTCTAAAATCTAAAATTACTATTACAACAAGCCAAACGCTTCGGC
>DASQTN010000214.1:0-4162 GCA_035641895.1 Chryseolinea sp.
CTTGCGGAAGCCTTTGAACAATTGGGTAATCATGGCGAAGCGATTCGCGCATTGCGTGCTGCTTACGATTATTCAAAGGACGACATTTTTTTATATAAACTGGCCCGTCTTTATGACCTCTACTATAAAGACAAGACCACGGCATTAGTATATTATGAAAAGTATTTGGAATCCAATGATACGATTAAGCGTACAAAAGAGTTCGCCAGGAAAAGGATGCAGGAGATGGGAAAATTTTAAACTGTTGGACTCCTTCAGGCTATCTGTACTTTGACTTCCTTGTTACCCTCGTCTACCTTAAATTCATTCAATAAATTGCCCCGCTTTACCCATGAGAAAATACCGAGCTCAATTCAAGAGTCCGCGGACGAGCTTAAATTCAACAGTCTGGTCTCTTCACAAATCTCTTGAAGCCCTGGCTTAAATCAGTGAATAAAGTTTTACTAATTTCTAATGCTGAGAAAGTAAGCGCTCAAATGTAAGAGCCTGGCGGAGGCGTTGATGCTAATTGTCTTTAGTTAGCAACCAAGAAAATAATAAAAATCAATCAGTATTTAATTTTAATTATATAACTTTTACGTCTAATTCTTAGAATTAAGAAAAAATAACCATGAAAAAAAAGATACTCGCGGCAGCATTATTATCGTATATGGTATGTTTAATGGTAGCCTGCGCCCCTAAGCAGGAACCAGTAGCCGCACCGGTAATAGATAAAGAGCAAATAAAAAAAGAAATTCAAGCGAAGGAAAATGAGTTTGCCGAAGTGTATAATAAGGGCGAATTGCGAAACATAGGTTATTATGCAGATGACGCAATTTCATTTTCGCAAAACAAATCCCCTTTAGTAGGCAAGGATAGTATCGTGCAATTTCTGAAAGATGGTCTTGACGCCTCTTCCAAGGGAAATAAGATTTCCTTTACAACTAATGAGGTTTTTGTATCAACGGATGCGAATCAAGTTGTTGAAATTGCCTATTACAAACTAACCGACTCTACTGATGTTGCTATTAACACGGGAAACTATATGGTTTTATTTGAAAAGCGAGACGGTAAATACGTTGTTGTAAGGGATATGAGTGCTTCAGATATGTCACTGGAATAAGACACAGCTTCTTTTGGAGCTGTTCAAAAATGTTTCCAAACAGCTTTTTTGTTGCTAAGTTTATTCGATTAACTAGAGTTTCAGCTAGAAACGATTTATTAACGCCTTCTGCCCCCGCCTCCTCTAGAGCCACCGCCGCTATAACCCCCACCTCCTCTGGAAGCACCCCCTCCGCTGTTATAACGGGATGCACCATTTGAACTAGATCTCGATTGAGAATAGTTAGTTGACTGACGTGTTGATTGCGAAACTCCAGTTGACTGCCGGTTCGAATTTGTTGCGCCATTTTGCTGGCGGACCACAGGTGATTGCGTTGTCGATGCTCTGCCTGATTCACGCGTTGACGCTCCCGTCGCTGGACGTGTGGATGCTCCGGTCGCCGGACGTGTTGACGCTCCAGTTGCCGGACGCGTTGATGCAGTATTCCTGTTATAATTACCGTTCGCCTTATTATGGTTAACCGTATTTGACGTGTTTCTTGACCTTTGGTAATTGTTAAAATTATTGGTGTTATGAATTATCGTTGTGTTGCCATGATACCCATAACCATGGTGGTGATAGTACGAATGATGACCTATATACATGCCAACTGCCATAACCGTAAATGCTGCAAAATACGGAGGATAATATCCATAGTAATAAGGTGGAACATAGGGAACATAAGCAGGGGAATAAACATATTGAACGATTGGAGCAGATTCGACCACTACAACCGTAGTTTTTGCCGGAGCACTAACAACAACCGTGTCTGTACCACGGTACCCTGGATTTGCAGTAACGGCAGGGGTTGTAGACTCTTTTAGTTCAACAATATAGTCTTTGCCATAAAGATCCTTATCACCTACAATCTGCATTGTAATCTTTTTTTTGTCATCCTTCGAAACTAAAATAACGGCAACATCTTGTGTTTCAGTTTTACTTACTGCAACCTGAAGAATAAACGAAAAATCATCTCCTTCATTCTTTGTTACAACCTTTATGAAATCGACCTTATTGTCTAAATCCAAATCCAGATTATTGATTGCTGTTTTTTCAAGGTTTAATGATTTTTCAAATTCCTCAATCGTCTTTGATTTTTGAAAAAGGTCCAAAACAGCATAAAGATCTAGATTGTCTCCAGGCAGGCCTAATAATGTCGAATCCTTCTCTGTTTGAGAAAAAGCTGGTAGTGCGAACAAACTTATTGTTACTACCAAAGTCAATAAAATATACTTCTTCATAATAAGCCGTTCATAAATGAATTCTATAGGTAAGTTATAAAATATATAACATCCATGGAGATTTTCTTTTTCATTGGGTAATAATCAGATTTCCGGATGATAAAAATATCCGTGGATTTTCCCGAATCGCTTGATTTAATTAGAAGTCTTTAGAAGCTGTCCGTAAATGTTAAACGCAATGGGATTCTTTCGATCCAACCTTTAGGGATGCACCGACTTCCTATTTTCTTGATCTGGTTCACATAGTCCTTCGCTGTATTTGGACAACAGTGCTTTGTTGTGTAAAGGACATTTCAAGGTTGTTACTCACTAACAAAGAAACGTATACCGACGTAGTTGATAACAATATCCTTCTTGGGACAAACCGGAACTGTAAGTTTGTCAACTTTACCTAATAGCTTCCTAGCTTTTGATGCTTATCATTTAATTATATTTCACACGCCACTGTCCGCAATCAGACATTATCATGCGCATGCGAACGCACATCGCAACGGAGGTAGGGTCGACAAGCGTAAATAAGCAGATTAGCTGATATGGCAGATTTCTTGTAGATCGAAACGGAAATCCTAAGCCATGGTAAGACACTTCTTCAAGATCGCCCTGAGAAATTTAGAACGCAACAAAGCGTATACCCTGATCAATGTTATTTGCTTGGCTTTAGGAATCACGTGTGCCATCCTGACCTTTACTTTAATTAAGTATCATTTGAGTTTCGATACTTTCCATTCGAATATAGATCGGATTCATCGCATCACCATTGAATTGCACCAGCAAGGTATCAGTCGAGAGCCAAACGTTCCACAACCTATTGGAAAAGCTTTTCGCGATGATTATACATTTTCCGAAAAAGTAGCCATGGTATATAGCATTTCGGACAAGCTGGTCTCGATCGCCTCATCGGAAGGCGATAAACGATTCAAGGAAAATATTGCTTACACTGAACGGGAATTTTTTGACATCCTGAATTTTCCTTTGATACAAGGAAATAAAAATACGATTCTTACCGAACCGAATACAGCGATAATCACCGAACGTATCGCTGAAAAATATTTCGGTGATCAAAACCCCATCAATCGCGTGATCCGGATAGATAATCAATGGGATTTCAGAATTACAGGGATTCTGAAGGATTTGCCAGTTAATACCGATCGCAAGGATGAAATTTATTTGTCTTATAGTAATTTGAAAGATCACAATTCGTGGTTGGCCGGTGATAGCTGGAGAGGTGTAGCTGGCGGTATGCATTGTTTTGTTCTACTAAAACCCAACGTGTCGGCTGACGATGTTGATAAAACGTTTCCAAAGCTCTCCAAAAAATATTACAATGAGCGCGATGCAAAGGTATATCAATTTAAGCTACAACCTCTCTCGGACATACATTTCAACCCAGACTTAGAAGGGTACGTTGCAAAGAAGAATTTGTGGGCCTTGGCACTCATCGGGCTCTTTCTGATCATAACTGCTAGCGTGAATTTTATCAATCTGGCAACTGCCCACGCGCTTAGCCGGTCTAAAGAGATTGGTGTTCGGAAAGTATTGGGAAGCCGTCGCAAACAACTGTTCTGGCAATTCATAGCTGAGACATCGGTGATTACATTGTTCGCGCTGATGTTGGCTTTTAGTTTGGCGCAGTTGGCGCTGCCATATGTGAACCAACTCTTCGATATTCGGCTTCAGATCAATATCTTCAAAGACGTTTACCTGCTTGCCTTCCTTCCCGTTCTTATACTATTTGTGATCTTGCTTTCTGGCTTCTATCCCGGTTTAATTCTAGCAGGCTTTCAACCAGTTCTTGCCTTGAAGGGCGCGTTATCACAAAAACATATAGGTGGTTTTTCAA
>DASQTN010000215.1:0-3197 GCA_035641895.1 Chryseolinea sp.
AAGTGTTTTTATTTATTCCGCAGATTTTTTCTAAAGGATACGCGTTTTTTTTCCGCATCGTCCAAATTTTGTTCTGCGCTTTTGGAGGTTGCTTCTTTCTTTTTAAACAGTCCGACCAGCAACACTGACAGGCCTCCAATAAAGGATCCATATACAAAGATGAAAAAATCACCAAGATTAAGAAGGCCAACGAACGTTGCAAACCATAACGCGACGCCTACCGATATCAAAATAATTCCGATTCGGATAAATACGCCCGAATGATCCCGGTTCGACGTCTTGAGCAGACGAGCCTGAAGCTCGGTATCAACAGCACTGACTATTTGTTTTATCTCATTCTCCTCAACATTCTGCTGTTCCAGTTCACGTCTTACGTCGTAAATCACAAAGTTCTTATCTGAAAGTCTTTTGATATAATGGTCAATTCGTTCTTGTCTGTTCATACGCTCGGGTTTTATGCTCTTGCTTCCGATATAAACCATTGCCCGACTTCGAACACTAATGTTCAAAGTTGTCTGTGATCGTGTTTAAAATACAAGTTTAAACCGTTAATTTTAATGAATTCCTCTATTTTATCCGTGGCATTCTAATTGAAAAGTGCGTAGCTAATAATCCTTAACCAATGTTGTACAACTACTTCATCATCGCGCTGCGTACCGTTCTCAAACACAAAATATTTTTCTTTATTAATGTTCTTGGACTAACTGTGGGCATTACTTGTTGTACGCTTCTGGCATTATTTATTCATTATGAATTTAGTTACGAACGACATTTCAGCAACTACCAGAATATTTATCGGATTACATCCACGCTAACCTCTGATCAAGGGAGTAGTAGCATCCCGTGTACGGCCCCACCCATGGCTCCTACGTTTCAACGGGAATTTCCAGAAATTGAAAGTGCAACCCGGGTGGTAACTCCACCGGATGTGCAACGCCACTACATCCAATTTAAGGACAAAGGATTTTATGAGCATAGGGGATACGTAGTAGACTCCACTTTCTTTGACATATTTCCATACCGCTTTGAAGAAGGCGATCCGGCCACGGCCTTGGATGGCGCATCTCCCGTCGTTTTATCGGATGCTCTTGCACGCAAATTTTTTGCCACCGCATCGGCCCTGGATCAACTTTTGATCATCACGAGTGGAGGCATAGCCGATACCTTCCGGGTCACCGGAGTTTTGAAACCTTTTGAATATCCCTCTCAATTAGATGCTGGCTTTTACATGGGGATGAACAATAAAGGTTGGGGTAAAGTCATTAATGGCATACAAAGCTGGGCTCAGACTTTTATCTATTCTTTTGTCAAACTCAAGCCTGGTACATCTCCTGAAAATCTTACCGCTAAGATGCCGGCTCTCATGGAAAAACATGGCGGAAAAGAGCTCAAAGCGTTGGCCTTTACAAATACACCTGGACTCCAGCCGTTGAAGGATATACATCTCTATTCCGTGCGCGAATTTTTAGACACCACGTCGCTAACGGACATCGGCCCCACCGGGAACATTATGTCAGTTTACATTGTAGCATCGATTTGCATTCTCATATTATTTATTGCCTGTATCAATTTTGTCAACCTTACAACTGCAAAGGCCTTCCAACGCGCAGGAGAAGTTGGTGTTCGAAAGACATTGGGGGCAAGTCGGAGCGTTCTGATCCGACAATTTCTTGGTGAGTCGTTAATGATTACTTTCATCGCGGTAATTTTATCGGTTGTCTTTGTTCAGCTGACTCTACCGATTTTCAATTTGATCACACAAAAAAATCTTTCTATTAACACAGAAAATGTCGCGTTCGTCATGTCAATTTTAGGAGGCATTACGATTGTTACCGGTGTTATTTCAGGAAGTTATCCGGCCTTTTTTCTTTCGGGTTTTCAACCTGCCAGGGTGTTAAAAGAAAAATTTTCGAGTGCGACGTCAACGGGATGGCTGCGCAAAAGTTTGGTTGTATTCCAGTTCGTTATTTCCATTTCTCTGATATCATCAATCCTGATCATCCAAAAACAAATCCGTTTTGCACAAGAAAAGCCGTTGGGTTTCGATCCTGAGTATAAAATAACAATCCCCATACAAACCGGCGAAGCGAAACTTGGATATGAGAATCTGCAGACCCGGTTCAGACAATTAGCGGGCGTATCCGAAGTGTCTGCTTCTTCTGCCTTCCCGGCCACGCCAACTGTACGAAACCTGCCCCTGTATCTGGAAGGGTCTTCAGCAGAGAGTGCTGTTTCTCACTATTGGATTAGCATCGATGAAAACTATTTTGAAATGCTTGGCATAAAATTGCTGCAAGGCAGAAATCTAAATTCAGAATCCGATGCGGCTGGATTCCTGGTTCCTTTGACCCGAATTGTCGTTAACGAAGCAAGTCTGAGGGAAAACAACATTGACCCTGAAAAGGCGATCGGCTCAAAATTAAAAGTCGAATTCAATGGCCAGCATTTGGTATTTGAAATCGTAGGGGTCGCGCGGGATTTCCACCAATTTTCCATGCATAAAAATGTAAGTCCTATGATGTTCATCATTCCCATGCCTCACATGAGCGATTACAGCGCGTTGGGCATTGCAACTAGTGCGGCTAATTTCGATCAGACTGTGGTTGAATTAAAAAAAATATGGAAAGAACTGATGCCTAATTCAATTTTTGAATACTCAATTCTGTCCGAGAACATAAAGCATCAGTATGAGGCCGATCAAAATGTTTTCGCTGTGATTGCAATATTTACTACTATCGCCATCGTCATTTCGTGCCTGGGGCTGTATGGTCTTTCCATTTTCACAGCGGAAAGGAAGGTAAAAGAAATTGGTATTCGAAAGGTTTTTGGTGCAAACGTCGCTCAAATTGTTGCTATCCTTTCTTTCGATTTTTTCAAGTTGATTTTAATAGCAATCGTAATCGCCGTCCCAGTAGGATACTACGCCATGAATTCATGGCTACAAAATTTCGCTTATAAGGTCGAACTAAATGCACCTGTTTTCATTCTCGCAGGATTTATGGCCATCGCTATTGCAGGTCTAACGATCGGTTTTGAAGCGGTTAAAGCCGCTCTCAAAAACCCGGTAGATTCAATCAGAAACGAGTAGCGAATTCATTGAACTCTAAAAACTCTTTTTAGCAATTCGGTAGTCCGCGCACCAGGATTTTCGCGGATATTCTTTTCTTCCTTGGCAATCATCAAGAACAATCCCTCCA
>DASQTN010000216.1:0-3025 GCA_035641895.1 Chryseolinea sp.
TCTTTTTCGACCAGCATTTGGTCGTAGTTATACTTATTCTCAAACAGGCGGGCATTAGGTCGGTTCTTAGGATTCAATCCGGAAAACACTTCCTTAACATACATTTTCGCTACCCGTCGTGGAGTACCATTGAGACTATCGTCGGTGAGATCAAGTCCAAGGATATTCATTATCTCACGAAAATGCTTTTCGATCCTTTCGATTTTCACTTCATCATCCAGTTCAAAGGCATCTGCTCTTAAGGGAGTTTCAAAAGAAGACACAATGTGGCCGTCTTCTAAATCATCGTCCGGTGTGTTAAGAGGCTGGATATTCAACAAAATTTCTTTCTGTCTCATACAAAGTGATTTTCAGTTCAAAGTTGGAATCTATTTTTTGTCGCAGTATCCTCCAAATCACGACGGCGATGTTTTCAGCGGTAGGATTCAGATTTTTAAAAAATTCGGTGTCTAAGTTTAGGTTTTTATGATCCAACTTTACCAGCACATTTTCGCGGATCAGGTCGCTTAACATTTTCATGTCAACTACATATCCGGTTTTAGGATCAGGTTCGCCGATGACGCTAACGATGACTTCATAATTGTGACCGTGATAATTGGGATTGCTACATTTTCCAAACACTTTTTCGTTTTGTTCATCCGACCATTCGGAGTTGTGTAATCGATGTGCTGCGTTAAAATGTTCTTTCCGCGATACCTTTACCTTCATTGTGCTAAATAAACATGAATACTCTCAAAAGGTTCCTTTCCTGTGGGATGCAGGCTAACTCAATGGGCCCTTAAGCTAATGAGTCAGTCCTTTTTGACGTGGCTTACCTCAGGTAATATAAATTAAACGGGTTGGCAAATAATGTGTTGCCCGCTGACTTTTCATTCTTAGAGCGGCCAATGCTTTAAAAGTTACAAGAAAGCATGATAAGTTATACTTAAAAAGTAATTGATTTACACGAAAGGAATTTTTAACGCCTTCAGCCGTGTTAATAACTTTATCCGTACTGTACAGTATGATGCCTCGTTAACGCTTCTGTTACCAGAAGATTACTTGACTACCTAGGGCTATCAGCGTGAGCAGGACAACTAAAAGTAACCGATATTTGGGATTCAAAAGATTAAAAAATTGGTTAAGGAATTCGAAGATATAAGTTCTAAAGTAATTATTTACTAAAGCTTGAAAAATTATTTGAAAATTAGCAAGTTAGGATGTTTTAAGTAAACTAATAGTTAAATGAAAATTGATGAAATTGCCCATCGTATTGAGTCCTATAAAGCCGAAGGGAAAACCCTTTTTACCACTTCTTCTTTTCAGTCTCACAGTCTGGTTTTAGTCCATATCCTTAGTCAGATCGATAAAACCATCCCTGTCTATTTCATCAATACGGGCTATCATTTTCCCGAAACTATTAAGTTCAGAGATTACATTACCGAACTATACGGATTGAACACAATAGATTTAAAGTCCGACGTACCGAAGTTTATGCAGCGGGATCCCGAGGGAAGACTACTCTTCACTTCCGACCCTGACCATTGCTGCCACCTTAATAAAACCCAACCCATGGATGCGATCCTTATGTCTTATAACGTATGGATTAATGGTGTGCGTGCCGATCAGAGCGCCATTCGTGCGGCCATGAAGGTTGAGCAGCCGGCAAAACATGGATGCCTCCGCTTCCATCCGATGCTGGATTGGAATGCCCGCACCATCTGGCAATATCAAAAAGAGCATAATTTGCCAAAACACCCGCTCGAAGAAAAAGGATTTGTGAGTATAGGTTGTGAGCCTTGCACTCGTAAATTGGACCCCGAAATGCAAGAACGCGAAGCTCGTTGGTTCGGAATGAACAAGATCGAGTGCGGTCTTCATACAGATTTGATAAATAAGTAAACACGGAATGAAGGTCTTAGTAACGGGCGGTGCCGGGTATATGGGCACTGAATTGGTCAATTTGTTAGTATCAAATGAGGCGGTAGAGAAGGTTATCGTCTATGATAACCTGAGCCGTATGAATTACAACCTGTTTCTTGGACTTAAGCTTCAACGGTATCCGAAGCTTGTTTTTGTAAAGGGTGAGTTGCTGGATTCCAGGTCGCTCAAAAAAGCTCTGAAAGACATTGATATTGTCTTTCATATGGCGGCAAAAGTCACCACGCCCTTTGCCGTATCTGACTCCCATGCTTATGAGCAGGTAAACCATTGGGGCACAGCGGAACTTGTTTATGCCGTAGAGGAAAGCAGCTCTGTTAAAAAATTTATCTACACGTCGAGTACTGGAGTTTATGGCTCCAGCGAGAAACCGGCAGACGAAAGTGTGGAACCGAATCCCAAAACTCTATATGCTATTTCAAAGTTCCGTGGTGAAGAACATGTGCGCCGGCTAATGAGTAAAATGGAAACCTATATTTTACGATGCGGAAATGTTTACGGTTATAGTAAAAGCATGCGTTTTGATTCTGTGATAAACAAGTTTGTCTTTGAAGCGAACTTCAATAAAATCTTAACCGTGCAGGGTAATGGTAAACAGTCGCGCTCTTTCATTCATGTTGATTTAACCGCCAAGGCGTTGAACAATCTACTCTCAAGCAAACTTGGCAGCGGAACGTATAACCTTGTGGAGCGGAGTATTAAAGTTTTCGACATCGTTGACGACCTGAAACAATTGATTCCCGAACTGGAATTTATATTTATCAATCAACATCTGACGTTGCATGAGCTTAATGTGTTGCCTAACCAATTAGTTAATAAGTCGCTGGATATCAGTAACCCAATGTCCCTAAAAGAAGAATTACGTGAATTCTTATCACGATTCAGTTTTTAAATAATCAATCGCGCTTTGTGTATTTGAGGAGAGGCAATATTTTGCAGCCTTACTAATATTGGTTGCATGGAGAATATGGCGACGGTGATTATTCTGCTGGCCGTCGTGACGGCCTTGGCAGAGATCACGGATAGAATCAAAATTCCATATCCTATTTTGCTCGTCCTGGCCGGAATTGGTATCGGACTTTTCCCTGGATTACCAGTCATTACT